>JAFTKV010000270.1 GCA_017453085.1 Clostridia bacterium | reverse complement strand
GCGGGCGGGATCCAAGGGCAGCGCCCTTGGTCACTTCGCAACGGAGGTGATGATCTCGGCGTTGCCCTTGACTTCGACGTGACCCATGCCTGCGGGGAGGAAGTAGCTGTCGCCCTTCTTCATAGGCTCGCCGTTCACGGTGCCCTCGCCCGAGAGGCAGAGGACGTGCATGAAGCTATCCTGCACGTTCAGGATAATATCGCCCACGTACCGCTCGACGCGGAAGTACTTGCAGTTGGCCAGCGCGCCTTCGAAGTAGCCGTCGGCGTAGCGGATAGCGTTGATCTCGTCCTCGGTGTAGTCTACGATCACGTCCAGCGCCTTTTCCACGTGGAGGGGACGGAGCTGTCCGTCCTTACCGCGGCGGTTGTAGTCGTACACGCGGTAGGTCACGTTGGAGGACTGCTGGATCTCGGCAATAAGAATGCCTGCGCCGATGGCGTGGACACAGCCTGCGGGGATGAAGAAGACGTCACCGGGATGCACGTCCACGTAGTGGAGGTATTTCTCCAGCGTGCCGTCCTTGGCAGCGGCGGCGAAGGTTTCCTTGTTGTAGTTTTCCAGACCGTACACCAGCTGTGCGCCGGGCTCGGCATCCACGATGTACCACATCTCGGTCTTGCCGTACTCGCCCTCGTTAGCCTGTGCGTATTCGTCGTCGGGGTGCACCTGAATAGACAGCTTGTCGCAAGCGTCGATGAGCTTGATCAGCAGAGGGAAGCCCTTGGCAGAGTCGCCCAGATAATCGGCAAGGGGCATACCGGCGCATTCGCCGTTTTCGATCACGTTCATGCCGTCGTAGCGGACGGTCAGCTCCCAGCTCTCGGCAACCTTTTCCAGATCGCAGACCTTACCGAAGTCAGACTTCAGCTTGGTGCCGCCCCAGATGATCTCTTTGCAAACGGAGGAGAGCTTCAGCGGGTATTTTTTCAGTTCCATATAAAATCTCCTTTTCGGGATGAATTCGTTGTATAAACTCTATTATAGCAGACAATAATGAATTTGTAAATCTTTTGAAAGGAGATTTTTGAAAAAAATGAGTCAAAATTTTGAAAATCAGAACAAGCAGACCAGCCAAAACGGAGGAACCCAGAATATGCAGAACGCAAAAAACAACACCAATAACAAAATGAGCAACTCCCAGAACTCTCAGAGCTCTCAGAACTCTTCCAACAACAGCTCTCAGAGCAGCTCCCAGAGCAGCTCCCAGAACAAATCTCAGAGCAGCACCCAGAACAAGTCCAACAGCAGCACCAACAATTCCCAGAACTGCCGCTGAGCAAAAGATCCCGTCCGCAAGGGCGGGTTCTTTTTTCGTCAATACAATCCACAAATATTTACAGAACGTTCATCTTTTCGTTACTGTGTTGTTCTTTTCGTCCATTATAATATACGGTGAATCATTCGCATCGAACCGATGCAGGCGGAGGAGTTTATGTTCGGTTACGTCAAGCCCTTGCAGGGTGAGCTGAAGGTAAAGGAATATGAATTCTACAAGGCCGCCTATTGCGGACTGTGTCGCGCGCTCAAGCAAAAGAGCCGCATCCTGCCGTTCACGCTGTCCTACGATTTCGTTTTTCTGGCGATCCTGCGGATGGCGGTGGCGGGCGAGAAGCCGCAGATTCGCAAGATCCGCTGTATCGCCCATCCGTTTCGCAAGAACAAGCCTGCGCTGGAGCTGACGCCCTCGCTGGAGAAGACCGCCTCTGCGGCAGCACTGTTGGTCTATTACAACTTAAAGGACGACGTTGCCGACAAAAAGGGCATCCGCAAGCTGGGAGCCGCCGCGCTCCTGCCGATGACCGGTCGGGTGCGGAGGAAAAACGTGGGCGACGGTAAGCTGGATGCGGTGATCGCAGACGCTCTTGCCCTCATCTCCCGGGATGAGAAGGCGGAAGCGATCTCTCCCTACGCCTGCGCCGAGACCTTCGGAATCCTCCTGGGCACCGTCTTTGCCGACGGCGAGGAAGGGGAGACGAAAAAGCTGCTCTTCCAGATCGGACGCAGAGTCGGACGGTGGATCTACCTGCTCGACGCCGCAGACGACGCCGAAAAGGACGCAAAAAAGAAGAACTACAATCCCTTCGTTCTCGGCGGCGACTACCTGCGAGAGGATTTTGCCGAGAATATGGAGATCGCCCTCAACTGCGAGCTGTCCGAGGCGGCGAAGGCTCTGGAGGATCTGCAAATCGCCGATCCCGGACTCCAAAACATCCTGCAAAACATCCTGTACCTGGGAATGCCCGCCGTTGCAGAGCGGGTGCTCCATCGCAAGGCGTGCGAAGGCTGCAAAAAGGGTGCTTCTGACGGAGAGTGACCGATATGCCCGACATCTACGAAATGCTTGAGGCTCGAAGCCTCTTTGCGACAGGTCAGTACGAGGATGCGCTCGCCCAGCTGGATAAGATCCCCGAATCGGAGCGAGACGGGGAATGGTATGTTTTTCGTGCCGAAATCGAGGACAAACTGGAACGCTATTACGATGCGCTTTATTCGTTAAGGCGTGCCATTGAACTGGAGCCGAAAAATAAAGCCTACAAAGAGCGGCTGAAAGAATACCGCAAAAAGCTGAAGGAGCAAGGTGTCCCTTCCGCATCAGGTAAAACAGTGAAGTCGGGCTGTCTGCCATCCTGTTGCGGCAACAAATGCTGTACCAACGAATTTTGCTGTGAATGCGGCGGAGAATGCTGTTGTGAATGCTGTTGCGAGATCTGCGACGGTCCCTGCTGAATTTGAATGAATAACCGATTAGGAGAACTATATGAACGATCCCTATAAAGTATTAGGCGTCTCTCGTGACGCCAGCGACGAAGAGATCAAGAAAGCCTACCGTGGACTGGCACGGAAGTACCACCCCGACAATTACGTAGACAATCCTCTGTCCGATCTGGTACAGGAGAAGATGAAGGAGATCAACGAGGCCTACGATCAGATTCAGAAAATGCGCGCGGGCGGAAATTCCTCCGGCGGTCGCTCCTATTCCAGCGACCAGGGCGGGGATTATACCTCCGAGCTCTACCGCATCCGCAATATGATCAACTCGGGTCGCTATTCCGAGGCGGACATCACTCTGGACAGCATTCCCCAAAGCGCCCGCAACGCCGAGTGGAACTTCCTCAAGGGCTGCGTGCTGGCGCAAAGAGGTGCCTACTACGAGGCGGTTCGCTATTACGAGACCGCCTGCTATCTGGATCCGAACAACGGCGAATACCGTCGTGCGCTGGAGATGCTCCGTTCCCGCAGTGCCTCCCACGGTCAGCCCTACCGCACGTCCAGTTCTTCCGATACCGCCTGCGACTGCTGCTCCAGCCTGATCTGTGCAGACTGCTGCTGTGAGTGCATGGGCGGTGACCTGATCCGTTGCTGCTAAGGGGGCGAAGGAATTGAGAAAGAATACCCGTAAAACGCGGGTTCTTGCGCTGTCCTCTCTGTTTGTTGCGCTGAGCGTAGTGATCCTGTATCTGGGCTGCTTTTTTGAGGTGCTGGATCTTACCGTTGCCGCCGTGGCGTCGCTGCTGGTGCTGCTGGCGGTGATCGAGATCGGCATGGGAACTGCCACAATGATCTGGCTGGCGACCTCGATTCTGGCGTTTTTGCTGCTGCCCAACAAGTTTATTGCCGTCGAATATTCCTTCGTGATGGGCTGCTATCCGCTGGTCAAGGCTCTGGCGGAGCGGCTTCCCAAGGGCATTTCCTGGGCGATCAAGATCGTTTTCGTGGACATCGCCATGGCTGTGATGGTGATTCTGGGGCATTTCGTGTTTGCCTATCCCGTGGAGTCTGTGTGGATGGCAGTAGCGGTCTTCGTGCTGGCTACTATCACCGCCGTGATCTTCGATATTGCGCTGACCCGACTGCTGACCCTGTATCTGCTGCGCCTTCGATCCGCCCTTCGGATCGAACGATTGCTCAAATAACCATATACCTCAAAAACGCACCCGTCATGGGTGCGTTTTTAGTGTGAAGGTAAGGTTGGTCAAAGGCTCTATTATGGGTTTGCCGCCTTCGCTTGGGTGGCACCCATCCGCAGGGGAAATTCACCAATCGCCCGCACCGAACCGTGCTTGCTTTCTTTGCGGTGCGCTATCTGCGATCCCCACGTTGCGGATCAGCGCGTAGGTTCCGCTTTTCCCGAAGACCTTGACCCGCACATTGGCGTATCCGCGGCGGAGCTTGCGTCGGGAGCCGCTGATGGCCAGCATTTCCACCCGCTCCCGATCGATCCACGCGGCGGTGCGATAGAAGCCGCCCTTGGAGAGGATCACAAGAGAAGGCGTTTGCTGATCGTCGAGAAGATCGAAGTAGGCGTTTTTGTATTCTAACAGGATAGATACCGTCACCATCAACCCACTCACGGTCGCCACGATCAGCCACTCCGCCCCCATCAGGAGGCCAAGCGGCAGGCAAAGCAGCGGCAGGAGCCACTTCCACGAGATGAAATCGTAGAGTAGTGACCGTCGGCAGGTCTTGCGCGGCTTCTCGGGGATGGCAGGGAAGAGGATCGCCATGATCTCGGAAAGCTTCTCCTCCTTTAAGATGGGAAGGAGCAGCTTTGACTTCAAAAAGCGGGGATTGTGTCCCACCGCACGGATGTGAAGCTCGCCGTATCCAAAGGCGCGCATCATGGGGGATTGCCGAAACTCCACCAGCGTGACCCGTCGGGCATCCAGATAGATCCGCCGATGAATCAAAAAGCCGTATTCGAAGTAGAGCAGCTCTCCCCGTCGTGTAGCGGTATAGCGATAATATTTGAGGTATTGCAGAAGAAAACCGCCGGTAAACGCCCACAGCCAAAGCAGTACTGTAGGCAGACCCAGAGAGAGCACCAGCGTGCCCGCCACCAGCAGATGGCGGAAGACCGCATCCGAGATAGTATGCGCCAGCTGTGAATCGATCAGATCGCTGCCCATCAGGAAGACCGCACCCCATAGGATCGCCAGAATGAACAGGTATCGGATCAGCTTCGTGCTCATCGCCGATTTCTTCAGCAGCTCCTTTGCGGGAATCTGCACCGATCCGATCTCGGCTTCCTCGCTGTCGGTCAGCTGTGCCGTCAGGCGGTCTGCGATCTCTAAGGGCAGTCCCCACAGGGTGAAGAGATTGCCCGCGAAGGTGAGGATCAGATTACATCGTCCGAAGCGGGACAGGATGGGATCTCTCTCGGAGGTGATCATCTCGATCTTGTCCAGCGAGATCACCGTCCTGCGGGAGAGGATAAAATTCCGGTCGATCTCGATGCGATCGGAATAGAGGCGATAGCTCCAAAATAAGAAGGCAGCACTGAAAAGAGGTGCTGCCTTGTTGTCGTTGTATTGAGGAAATGGGATCATTTGAGTTCAATTACCGTCACGCCCAGATCGCCCTCGCCGTATTGTCCGTAGCGGTAGGATGCGATGCGGGGATCCTTTTGGAAGAAATTCCAGAGGGCTTTGCGCAGTGCGCCGGTGCCCTTGCCGTGGATGATGCGCACCGAGTGCACGCCTGCCATTTTGGCGGTGTCCAGATAGCGATCTACCGTGAACCAGCCGTCCTCGCCGTTCATGCCGCGGATGTCCAGCTCGCTGGCGAAATCGCGGATCATTGCGGAGGTCTTGCCAGCCTTGCCGGAGGCGGCAGGGCGTTTCTTCTCCTTCTTGGAGGTAGTGGGTAGGGCGTCCTCTGCCAGCATCAGATCCGACTCGGGCACGCGGGTCTGCAAAATACCGGCCTTGACGGCGTACAGCCCCTGCTTGTCGGCGAGTGCCATGATCACGCCCTTCTGATTCAGGGACACGATCACCACCTCGTCGCCCTTTTTCAGGGGGCGGGGCAGGACGTAGTCCTCGGCAGATCGGGTGATGACGGGATTCACCGCCTCGGAGGATTCCTTCATGGAGCGGCGGATGTTGTTCCGTGCTTCCTCCATCTTTTGGGCAAATTCGGCGGTTTCTTTGGCTTTTTTTGCCTTTTCCAGCTCTGCCATGACGTAGTCGCTGGTGGCGCGTGCGCTCTCTACGATGCGGCGAGCCTGCTCGGTGGCGCGGTCCCGCTCCTTCTCCGCCTCGGCGACCTTCTTCTGAAGCTTTTCCTCGGTCTCGCGGAGCAGTGCCTCGTAGGACGCACGGAGCTCCTCCGCCTCGGTGAGCTTTTTCTCGGTTTCGATGCGGTTTTCCTCCAGCTT
>JAFTKV010000269.1 GCA_017453085.1 Clostridia bacterium | reverse complement strand
CGTAGGCAATGGTCAGCTCGCCCACGCCGTCGGGCTGGAGTGAGTCCACGTACACCTGATAAGAGCCGTCCCGCACGAAGGCGGAGACTCTGCCCGAGGCAATAATCTTTAGTCCGTTTTCGGGAGCGAAACGAAGGCGGGATGCCGCTGAGCGGAACATCACCGCACGAATCAGTGAGGATTCGTCTTTGATGGTAAAATAGAGGTGTCCCGTTTTGTGGGCGGTGAAATTGGAGATTTCTCCCTTCACCGACAGACCGGCAAGGACTTTATCGGAATCGATGATTCCCTTCACGTACTCGTTGAGCTGAGTGACCGTGAGAATCGGACGTTCGGCCGGCATTGGCTCCCTCCTTTCGGGTATATCCACCATTCAAACCTGCGGCATAGCCAAGGAAGTGGGTGGTGGAGTCTGAGGAGGCGGGAGAAAACTTTGGCGTTTGAGATGGTTTCTCCCGCCTCTTCAGATGCAATTCCGACGAAGGAGGAATTGCTACCTTAGATGAACCATTAAACGTTTTATATACGTAATCTCTGTCTGATCACTAACAAAGATTCTCTCTATGCATCCGCTGGGCAAGGAGCGCCACGCCTGCGGCGTTATCGGCAGAATACACGGGGGGCGCAAAGTGGGCATATCCACGGAAGCGTTTTTGCAATGCTTCTTTGATGAGGCTGTTGCTCATCACGCCGCCTGCATAGAGGACGGGCTGTTTGCCGAACTCGGCAAATGCGTTTTCGGTGAGCTTTTCCAGCGTGCGGCAGACACTTTTCAGCACGTAAGCCGCTACCCTCTCCCGAGATTCACCGGCAGACAGCAGGGCGTCGGCTTTGTTTTCAAGACCCGACAGATTGCACTCAAGTCCACGTACGTGAGAATAGCAATCGGTGTCGGCAAAGGGCAAGGCAATCTCTTCCAGCCCATTGCCTGCAGGAAAGGGGACGCCCATTTTCACGCCGATGCGGTCAATGACCTGCCCTGCGTTGAGATCCAGCGTACCGCCTACCTTTTCCACTTCTCTGCCTCGTACCCGAAGCAGCTCGGTAGTGCCGCCCGAGACGTGGAAGGCGAGAAAATCCTTACCGTACAAATCCACCCTGCCTGCGCCGTAAAGCGCCGCCATCAGGTGCCCCCATTGGTGGGACACTTCATAAAGCGGAACACCGCTCAGCGATGCGATGCCGGTAGCCGCCGCTTTACCTGCAAGGAAGCAAGGCATATATGATCCCTCTACGTCACGGGGACGAGTGGAGACGCCTACTGCAACAAGCTCCTGCGCACCGATTTCGGTGAGCACTTCGGGAAGGCTTTTCACATGGGAAAATACGGCGTCCGATTGACGGATGCCGTGTTCGCCCTCCTTCACCTGCACGGGGCGCTTGACGTTGAGGATGACCTCGCCATCTTTCACCAATGCCGCAGAGGTGGTATAATTGGAGGTGTCAATCCCCAGAAAGAACTCAGCCATTGGTCTTTTTCAGTCCCTGCAGAATGGCAATCTGATTCAGCACGCCGTTGATAAATCCGGGAGACTTGTCCTCGCCGTACACTTTGGCAAGCTCTACCGCCTCATTGATGGCAATATGATAGGGGAGACCTGCAAAGCACATTTCATATACACCCAGTCTCAACAGAGCCAAGGTCACTCTTGCCAGACGGGCAATTTTCCAGCCCTTGGAGGCGGAGGAAATCAGCTCGTCGATTTTTTCCAGATTTTCCAGCGCGCCCTTGTAGCCGTCCCGAATATAGTCGTCATCAAGATCCCGATCGGTCTCCTGACATTCGGTTTCATACAAAACTGCCGCTTCCTCGGGGGTAGCAAAAGACATTTCAAACAGCAGGGCAAACAGTGCTTCTCTGGCTTCTCTTATTTTCATCTTAGTCATTACGGCTGTATGCCGTTCCTTTCGGATAGATATGTTTCTAACGATATATTATACTATATTATTTTTCAATTGTCAAGACAATGGCGGTGATTTGGTGTGAATATTAACAATATGTATCTTTTTCGCAAGGGGACTTGAAAAATCGCGGATTTGTGTTATAATAGGGATAACTATGAATATGTGCTATCCAAAATTACGGAGATTATTTCCATATTCAACTCGGAGTTATTATGAAACTGATTCAATTCCTGACCCGCAAAATTCTGTATCCTGCCGGCGTGATTTACATCCTGCTTACCATGGCACCTCTGTTGTTTATGACCCTCACAGATAATATGAAGCCGGCGCTGACATTGGAAAACGCTACTGCATTCCTCTGTCTGGCTCTGCTGATTGCAACCTGCAATCTTCTCTTCTCTCTGCGGCAGTTCTCGCTGTTTACCCGCGCACTGCTTCACTTCCCTGCCGTGCTGCTTTCCATCGTTGTGGTTCTGCTTTGCCACGGTGGTTACGATCTGTCGGTGAACTCCATGGTGCTGGTGATTTTGTACACCATTCTCTATTTGATCATCGTTCCGCCTATTCTGCTCATCGGCGCAAAGCTCCATCACAAAAACGCAGAGGAGAAGACCTAT
>JAFTKV010000268.1 GCA_017453085.1 Clostridia bacterium | reverse complement strand
TCCGCCCGTTTTGAACTGGTCGGAGCCCTTGGAGCTTGCAACGTCGTAGGGGTTGGAAGTGACGATCTGACCGGTCTTGGTATTCCGGACTGCCACCTCGCCGGTACGGGTATCTACGTAAAGCTGCAAATCGCCGTAGGACAGCTTGGGGGTCATGGTCGCCAGTTTTTCTTCCTTGGATTCGTACTCGGTGGTCAGGTAGTTGAGGATCGCCTCTTCTACGGTGATAAACTGAGTACCGGGCTCCTCCTCGGTGGTGGGCGCGTCTCCGGTGGAGGGCGTCTCGTCGGTGGAGGGAGCGTCTCCCGTTGCGGGTGCATCACCGGTTGCGGGAGTGTCGGAAGTAGCAGGCTCGTCGGTCACTACTGTTTCCGCTTCGGTAGTGGGCTCTTGCGAGTCCTCCGCTGCATATGCAGGAAGAATTGTCAAGGAGGACAGAGCACCCAGGATCATCAGAAGGCTGAGGAACATGCTCAGAATTCTGACATTACTTGTATTTCTCATATTCAACTTACAACTCTCCTTTCTATGACATTCGGTAGCTAAGTTCAGTAAAGATGTTGGATACGAAGGATACCATCTTCACCAGCAGGCTGGAGAACAGGACTGCCACGAACATAATGACCATCATACAAACGACCGTGAGGATCGTCATCAGAAGGTTCTTGCCCAACGTAAAGTCATGAGTGGTCATGGTGCCGAAGAACAGCAGCAGGAACAGCCAAACGTAGCAGATGCCGTTGATCAGCGAGATGAAGCCGGACTCGGAGTTGGTCAGAACGTGGGTCAGAAGGGTGGACAGGGGCAGCAGCAGGATGATAGGAGTCAAGCTGTAGCAGGAGGAGATGAAGATGTCCTTGAAGGAGCCTTCGCCCTCGAACAGGGTGGTGAGACACCAGTTACCTGCACAGTACAGCAGCAGGGGAACCAGCAGACCTGCGAGCTGGACAAAGATGGAGGAATATCCGCCCTGCGGATTGAACAGGTATGCCTGACCGACTGCCTGGTATGCAAATACTGCAACGGTGGCAGCCAGGATGGTCAGTGCTGCGCGCATGGAGCCGCGCTTCTCATGCTTCAGATCCCAATAGCCGTCAAACGGATGGAAGATCACGTGGAATGCGTACAGAACCTCTTCCTTGTAGGTCTTCTTCTTGCCGGAAACGGCAGCCTTGGTATTGACCTTATGTGCGTACTTGAAGATCAGCACGTACAAGAGGCATGCTGCAATGGCTACGATGGGGATCCAGATGAAGTAATCTTCAACCCATTCTTTACGGATCATGTGGAATGCATCGGAGTAGCCTTCCAGATCGTAGGCTGCCTCGTACATTTCCATTGCCTCATTCCACTGGCCGCGGCGGTAATAAGCATCGCCCAGACCGATGTATGCGGCGTCAAAGTTGTTGTTACGCTGCAGGATGTCCTGCCAGTCTTCCTCTGCCAGGTCGTAGCGGCGCTCGTTGTTGTGGCGGATCGCAGTGATCAGCAGATCGCCGTACTCGGTGCGCTTATATACGGTAAAGGAAGAGGTCTCGCCGTCCAGAACCAGAAGCTTGCCGTCTTTGTCGTAGGTCAAGCCCACGATGCGGCGGAGGTTACCCATCTGGGAGCCCATGTCGCCGAAGACGTACAGAAGCTCGCCGTTGTCGTCGTAGGTGAAGATCTTGGAACGCTTCTGGTCAACGATGGACCAGGTTCCCTCTTCGCCCAGTGCAACGTCAACGATCTTGGATGCGCCGGTGATGGCATTTTCAGAGGAGAGTGCGGAGGAACGGAAGTTTACCTCACCTGCGGGGATATAGAAGCCGTTACGACGCATAACGTCGTTACCTGCGGTGTTCAGCTTCTTAACGGGGGCGTAGTTCGTATCGCCGCTCTGGACTGCATTTGCAAATTCGTCCATCAGGTCGTCTGCGCCACAGGTGATGTAGATGAAGCCCTTTTCGTCGATAGTGATGTTGTTGTATTCACTGGGGAGGATCAGAGGCTGCTTTTCCAGCTGCTCCTTGGTCATAAACTTACGCCAAATCAGCTGCAGGGGGGAGAAGCTTGCTCTCATTGCACCGATATAACCGGAGAACTCGCCTTCGGGAGTCAGAGCGATAACGCCCTGATAGGTGGTGCCGGAGATAACGTAGAGACGACCTGCCGAATCGGCTGCCATTGCTACGGGCTTGTAGATCTCGTTTTCCTCGAATACCTCGGATTCGGGCTCTTCGATGTGATCGTAGTAGTTACCTTCGCTGTCGAAGATAACGATTCTGCGGTTCTCTGTATCAGCAACGTACAGACGGCGGGTGGGAACTGCCTCACCCTTCTCGTTGATTACGTCGTTCTCCCAGATGAACACACCCTGAGGACCGTTCAGAGAATCGTCGATGCCCTGATCGTTCACGAAAGTCTTGATCTCCTGCTTGAACTGGTAATACTTGTTGAGAACCACAACGCGGTGGTTTGCGGGATCGGCAAGGTATACGTTGCCTTCGCTGTCGGACTCAATGCTGGTAGGAGCATTCAGCGGCACATCCAGATCCAGGTACTGGTTATCCACTACGCGCTCGGGAGTATATGCATCGGGAGACGCCTGCGATTCGCCGTTGATAGAATAGGTATAAGTATTGTAAGCAGCGGCGGAGGCGGGGATGCAACCGATCGCGGTCACCAGGATGCAGAGGAGTGCGATGATGCGGATCATATTCTTTTTCATCGTTTTCCTCCTTAATCCTTCATACCGGACGATGCCATCGTCTCGATGATCTGGCTCTGCGATACGACGAAGACCACGATGGGAACGATCATCATTACAACGGTAGATGCCGCTGCTGCACCGGAACGGACGACACCGCCGGCGATGATCTGACCGATCGCATAGTTGAAGGTCTTCAGCTCTTCACTGTAGATGTAAATGGTAGAACCGTAGTTCCACAGGTTCTTGAAGGACTCTACGATCAGAGTCAGACAAGCGGGCTTAACCATAGGCAGTGCGATGGACCAGAAGATTCTGACTTCCTTTGCACCGTCCAGACGGGCCGATTCCAGAACCGCATCCGATACGGAGGAGTCCATGTACTGCTTCATCAGGTACAGACCCAGAGTGGAGCCCCATGCAGGGATGATGACTGCAAAGTAGGTATCAACCCAGCCCAGAGCGGACATGATGATAAAGTTTGCGATGCCGGCTACGACTGCGTTGAACATCAGAGAGAGGACGATCAGCTTGAACATCCACTTCTTTCCGGGGAAGTGCAGCTTAGAAAGAACGTAAGCTGCCAGTGCGGAGAGTGCCAGGTTACCGAAGGTACCGGTGACGGAGATGACAACGGTATTGAAGATGTAACGGGAGAAAGGCACCCAGGAGGTGTTCATCAGTCGGAACAGGTCCTTGAAGTTCTTCAGCGTCGGGGAAACCACGTAGAACTTGGGGGGATATGCCCACAGCTCGTCAAGAGGCTTCAGAGACTGAAGAATGGTATACAGCATGGGCAGGAACATAAATACGCCCATGATGATCAGGAAAAATGCAATTCCTGCGTCGCCGCCCTTCGAACGGTTGAGGACGACGGTATGTTTTCTTGTTCTCAGTTTTCCGATTTTTGCCATATCACTGCCCCAACTTCGAAAGTAGTTTGTTGACCAGGCCGTTCGCGCCGATCATGATGATGAACAGCACGGTTGCTATAGCGGAAGCGTAACCGATCTCAAATCGTGCTCCGCCGTAGTCGTCCAGGTGGTGGGTGATCGTGTGTGCGGCGTAATCTACGGACGGGAAGCCCGCCAGTGCGGTTACGATGCCGCCGAAGCCGAAGGAGCCGGTGATCGCCTGAATAGCACCGAACAGCAGCATAGGCTTCATGGAAGGCAGGGTGATGTACCACAGCTCCTGCCATCTGTTTTTAACGCCGTCCACGGCGCCCGCCTCGAACAGCGAGCGGTCCATACCCTGCAGACCTGCGATGAATGCAAGGAAGGAGGTACCCAGCGAGGTCCACAGTGCAACTACGATACACAGAGGCATTACGTAGGATGCGTTATGGAACCAGTCTACCGGCGTGTCGATCATATCCAGGTAGAGCAGCAGACCGTTGACGTAACCGTAAGAGTCTGCGGAGAAGGCTACCTGCCAGATCAGGTATACCGAGCCCGCCAGGTTGGGGGCGTAGAAGACCAGGGTAACCAGTGCTC
Organism: Clostridia bacterium; assembly: GCA_017453085.1. Classification (GTDB taxonomy): domain Bacteria; phylum Bacillota; class Clostridia; order Oscillospirales; family CAG-272; genus CAKSQF01. The sequence continues at coordinate 7,761 of JAFTKV010000268.1, read as the reverse complement.
TGATCTTGGGGGAAAGCTCGTTGATAAACCATGCCACCAGGAAGGACATGATATAAGATACGGGACCGGTGATCGCTGCGAAGATCATGGTGTTCTGCACGGCGATGATGAAGATGTCGTCATCTACGAACAGTCTCGTATAGTTTTGGAACAGCAAGAAGTTGGGAGTTTCCAACATATTGAAGTCCGTAAAGCTCATGAACAGGGAGACGAAGACCGGGATAATGGTAAAGGTCAAGAAGATCAAGTAATAGGGAGCAAGCATGACGTAAGCGACCCAATTGCGCTTCATCTCATGGATGGTCCACTGGAACTTGTTCATGTCCCGCCGGTTGACCGGCCGCTTGACTACCTGTTCGGCAGCAGTTGCTTTAGCTGACACCTGCAATCCACTCCTTTTCAATAATAATGATGTGTTTCATCTGTTTGTACGTTATTCGATGGCGTCTGCGGGAACCTTCATATCAAATTCCTTACGCTTACGGGTCAGCTCCTTATTGATCTCTACTACGTAAGACTGCAGCGAGTCAACGGGGTCTGCGTTTTCGTTGTAAACCGCCAAGAATGCGAAAGAGACGTAACGACCGATGATATAACCGCCGGGATACTCACGAACGGCTGCCAGGTTCTCGAACTGGCTCATCAGGTTTCTGTACTCGCTGGTGGTCCAGGACAGCGACTCCAGTGCATTGACGTTTGCGGTGGAGTGCTTGGACATGGTACCCAGCAGGGTAGTCAATTCGTTAGCGTACTCAGACTGAGTGTTTTCCGATACGAACCACTTCATGAAGGTCCATGCGTGATTCTCCTGCTCCTCGGTACGGGTCTCGTCCTTGATCATGATCATTGCGGAGACGCCTGCCATAGAGGTGTTGTCGATGGAGGTAATGCCGGTCTCGGGGTCAACCGACTGCCAACCGGGCAGCGGTACGAATTCCCACAGACCCTTGATCTCGGTTGCGTAGATGGACAGCTGCGTGTAGGTGGTGTAGTCCATGATACCCAGCGGGATCTCGCCGGTACGGAAACGGTTGGAGAAGTCATAGGTGTAGGGGCATCTGTACTGAGAGAAGAACTCGCACATATACTCGAACGCCGTCAGAGTGGTGTTATCCTCGAAGCTGACGATCTGGCCGTTGTCGGCATACAGGTCGCCGCCCATCTGATACAGGAACAGGTTCAGGCCGCCCAGCTGGCTGGGAAGTGCAACCTGCATGTTGTTGTTCTGGAGCACGGGCAGGATGGCGATCAGGTCGTCCCAGGTTTCGGGAACGGCGATGCCCAATTCCTTGAAGATGTCCGCACGGTAGAACATCATGGAGAAGGACTGGGTCTCGGGCAGACCGTACAGGATCGCCTCGGGCTCCTTGGACTCGTCCGCATATTCTGCAAACAGGGTCAGGGGCTGGAGTGCGGCGTAGGTGAACCATGCGCCTTCCCATTCACCGGTGGTAGCATTGTAGTGGCAGCCGGAGAAGCCCTTCATGGGATCGTAATCGCCTACCAGCTCTTCGATGCCTTCCATATCGTTCAGCTCCTGAATTGCCGAACGGATTGCCCAGTTGATAACGTCACCGGTACCGTGACCCATGGAAACGTCGGGACCGACGCCTGCCAGGATGGAGGGCAGCAGCGAGCCGCCTGCAACCAGCTTCAGCTCAACGGAAATACCGGGATTGTTCTTATTAAAGTCGGAGTTGATCAGGTTACGGATGATCTGTGCCTGGTCACGGGCCAGGGTAGTCCACACCTGGATCACGTTCTCATCGTCAACTACCTCGGTAGAGCCCAGCGAGTTGTAGTCAGCGGTGAAGGAACGGATAAACTGAGAAACCTCGAACTTGATGGTCTGCCAGAAGCTGTCGGTTGCCTCGGGCAGCTCTGCACCAACGGAGCCGACCAGCACGTAGTCGATCTCCAGAGGCTGGTTCTTGGAGTTCTGGAGCCAAGTACCCAGAGTACCCAGGTTTTCCTTCAGGTTATCCAGGTTGGAAGCGATCTTATCTTCCTTCTTCATACGCTCCAGCAGAGTAGCGACCGTTTCCAGCGTCTTGGCGTGGGAACCGGTGGTACCCGTCTGCTTTTCAAAGTCCTCTGCAACCTGCAGAAGAACCTTTCTCTGCTGCTGCAGCTCGTCGATATCATCGGGCATGATCCGATAGAAGCCGTAGTCCACGTTAGAGTCGGGATCGGTACCGGTGATCATTCGGATCTTGATATAAACGGAGTTGATGGTGTCCATTGCAGATTCAACCTGACGGAGGATGTCTGCCATGTTACCCAGAGAAGCTTCAAATTCCAGATGGTTCTCGCCCTCTTCCAGATAGAGCAAGTACGTATCCTCGGAGCCGCTGTTCAGCGACTCTACCTGCCAGTCGTCACCGTAGTTGAACTGGAGGAACTGTGCTTCGTAGAAGGGAACCTTTGCAGGCTCGCCCTTAGCGATCTCGCTGGCGGTTGCCACTCTCAGGGTACGGGAGGAGAAGGTACCTTCCAGGATGCCCTGACGGAAACGGAGCGAGACCTGATAGAAGCCGGACTTGGGAACGGTTACCGAGTAACGAACCCACTGGCCGACGTTCTGCCATTTTTCACCGCCTTCGCCGCCGATGGAGTTCAGCAGCAGAGCGGATGCGTCCTGAGGCTCGTTAATATAAGAGGTACGGTCGCTGTAAGGAGCCAGCGTGTTTTCAGAGGTAGCCGCAGCGTACTCTGCCTGTACCTTTACGGTGGTGCCGTCCTTGATCTCGGTAGCGCCGTAGGTCTTCTTGCAGTATGCAACGTAGTCCTTGTAGGACATATACTGCTTGACGGGGGACAGCTCGATGGCGTAGATCACCATATCCTCACGCTGTGCTTCCAGCTGGATGGTGTTGGTGCCCTCCTGCAGAACGAACTGCATGGGGTCTACGTAGTAACCGGTGGAGTCGGTAGCGATGTACTCGCGGATCTCACCGATGCCCATCTTCTGCTCGGGATTCATGGGGTAATCCACCTCGCCAATGGTGATCAGCTCCTTATCGGACTTGATCTCGTTGCCATTGATGTCGGTGCTGTAAACGGGATACCGCTCAGCGCCCTTGATCTTGCTCTGATCGACGGTGCCGATCTTGTTGAAGATCATCTTACCCTTGTTTTCACCGGATTCGCCGATGCCCAGCTCGTATACGTTACCGTCTTCATCGGTGAACTGATATACGATCTGACCGTCCTTGATGTAACGGTACAGAGGCTTGCCCTCCCAGTGCTGGAAGGAATCCTCAACGTCTTTCCAGGATTTGGAAAGCGTCAGGAAGCGGGCCTCATAAAAAGGAACCGACTGGTTGATGTAGAGCGTACGCTCGATGGAAGTAGTCTTGGAATCCTCGTTGTCGACTGCCGAGTAAATAACTTTGAGCATATATTTGCCGGCAGGCACGTTGTTCAGAGTCCAACCTACAGCACCCTCTGAAGGCAGATAGAGGGCATCCTTGTCGTTGACCTTCACGGCAGTAACGCCTTTTGCGTTGGTCAACGAAGTGTTGTAATTCAAAATTTCAGCGCCGGACAGGGTAATCGTTTCTTTACCCGCAGCCGTATGCTGGTTTTTGGCCAGATATTCCTCGTAGGTGATCGTGTTCAGCAGATCTGCAAGGGAGGGAGTCTCCCAAGAATCAGTGGTACCGGAGCCGGACTCTTCCGAATCGGCCGATGCACTCAGTCCGCCGGGCACAACCAGCATCAGCGCAGCCAGTGCGCCTGCCAGAAATCTGGTCGCTTTGGTTTGGATCATTTGCCTTTTCCTCCTGTAAAAAATGAAACTTGGTGTGCCGCATTGCCATATGGCAGCAGCGAGCCTTTGCCGCAGTGATAACTGCAGCAGAAAACGCGGGGCGCCCAAATCCACCGCAATTCCCGCCGACGGGATGGTTCTGCGCAGTTGCAAACACTGCAATGCAGCTTCTCACCGAGAAGGCGACAAAACAGCCCGGCAATGGCTCTGGAAGTTGCGCCGGCGCTGTTTCACTGCTCCTATCTTACCACAACGGCAAAAAGTTGTCAATAGATATATATAAGGAAAAAAACGCCGAAAAACCAAATTTGCAAGCAAAATAATCCGATTTTCCGAATCCTCATTCACACGGCGCGGAGTGTATCTTATATCGGCGACAAAAATATGAACGGTTGGGTAATTTTTATTTACTTGCATTCTCTTGATATTGAACAATCCATGTCCGATTTATTGATTTTTTTGCAATCTTTAGGCACTACGAGCCGTTTTAATAATGAAATTCGTTTGCAAAGCAAGTTATGTAAATTTCGCTTACCTTTTTCTTTCAAAACGGACGACGAGTATACGCCTCAAAACCGTTGTACATTTTGCACAATTTTGGGGTCAGATTTTCTACACCCTCGCAATTTGCACAAAACTTGCACAAAAGGGAGATTTTTTGCTGCTTTTGACGATTTTTCCTAAAAATTTGACGATATTCCAAAATCCAAAAATTTCAAAACCCTATTGACAAGACGATTTCGCTATGTTATAATACCAGTAACAAGAACATTTGTTCGCAATTTCTCCGTTTAGATAGACCGCAACTCGTGAATGAAAAGAAAGGAAGCATTTGCCTATGATCACATGGCTCAATCTGTTTGAAAAATACCGCATCGACCGCCGCGTTCTGGAGTTATACCGGGACGAGATGGCATCACTCTCCGAAAATTCCGTCCGCAGACCGTCTTTGGAAGAGGCGATCCGCCGCATTGAACGAAACATACACGCCGCCGAGCGTCTCCTCGCGCATTACGGGGAGGGCGTTCTCTCCCCCAGAGAGGCACTGCAGTACGCCGACGAGCGGCTGTATCTCGCCTATCGCTACATCTACGGGCTGACGATGGAGGCAACCGCCCTGGAAATGAATATCAGCCGCGACACCGTTTACCGCATTCGACGCCGGATCGTCTCCAGAGAGCCTGTTCCCGATGAAGTGCTGCGCAGATTCGGCATCGTTGACCTCTCTGCAGGCGAATTACCGATCTCCCCCGACAACGAACCTGCGGACGATCTAACTACCAATCGCGCTGATCGCACTTCCCTGCCCCTCCCCGCCGTACTCGGCACAGGATCGGACGACGTCGCCGACGTGCTGGCCGCTTGCTTTGCCGGTGCTCCCTGCGGCGTTCCGGGCGCTCTGTTGGCTGCTCGTCAGAGTTAAACCCTCTCACCTTCGGATTCCACCTTTATTTGCAAAATAGGGTTTACAATCGCGGATTTCTGTGATATAATAATAGGTAAGAAAAAATGCCGCAGATCGCGGCGAGCAGGAGTCAGGTATGAATATCAGAAATTTGCTATTGGAGCACGGACAGGAAAAGCTCCTTCGTCATTACGACGCTCTCCCCGAAGACGCCAAGTCCCGTCTGGCGGCGCAGCTGGAACGGGTGGATTGGAGTCTGCTTTCGTTGATCGGCGAGGATCACTCGGATCAACGGGGCGTGCTGGCTCCGCTGGGGGCAACCGAGCTTGCCGAGATCGAAGCGCATCGCGCCACCTACACCGACGTCGGACTTACTGCCATCCGTGCGGGTAAGGTTGCGGCCGTCCTGCTGGCAGGCGGTCAGGGCACTCGACTTGGCTGGGATAAGCCCAAGGGCACCTACAACATCGGCGTTACCCGTCCGCTGTACATTTTCGAGTGTTTGATCCGCAATCTGCAACAGGTCACCGATATGGCCGGATGCCCTATCCCTCTGTATATCATGACCAGCGACAAGAACAACAACGACACCGTTGCTTTCTTCGAAGAGATGGATTATTTCGGCTACGGCAAGGAAAATGTCCGCTTCTTCGTGCAGGAGATGGCTCCCGCCGTCTCTTTTGAGGGCGACCTCTATCTGGAGGCCCCCGACCGTCTGGCTCTCTCTCCCAACGGCAACGGCGGCTGGTTCTCCTCTCTGGAGAAGAGCGGTTGTCTTGCCGAAATGCGGGCGCAGGGCGTGGAATGGCTCAACGCCTTTGCGGTGGATAACGTCTGCCAGCGGATCTGCTCCCCCGATTTCGTGGGGGCGACCATCCTCTCGGGCTGCGACTGCGGCGCGAAGGTGGTCTCCAAGGCCTTCCCTACCGAAAAGCTGGGCGTGCTTTGTCTGGAGGACGGCAAGCCCTCCATCGTGGAATATTACGAAATGACCGACGATATGATCACCCTGCGAGACGATCGGGGTGAGCTGCTCTACCGCTTTGGCGTAATTCTCAACTATCTCTTCCGCATCGATCGCCTCACCGACATCGCCGAGCGAAAGATGCAGATCCACATGGCCGAGAAAAAGATCCCGCACATCGACGAGGACGGCAATCTCATCAAACCCGATGCGCCCAACGGCTACAAGTTCGAGTCGCTGATTCTGGATATGATCCACATGATGGACTCCTGCCTGGCTTACGAGGTGGTCCGAGAACAGGAATTCGCCCCTGTCAAAAACGCCACCGGCGTGGATTCGGTAGTTACGGCTCGAGAACTTTTAGAGCGCAACGGAGTCGCGCTCTAAAATACTCCGGGGCTTCGCCCCACGCCGTCCGCTTCCGCGAACGACTCCCCACCAAGAAACTTTTTGACAAAAACTGTAATTCGGCTTTGCCGAATTACGTAGGAGTTCGCCTGCGGCAAACTCAGGTTTCTTGGGAATCTTCAAAAACTTCTGAAAAGCCCGACGAATACTCGTCGGGCAGGAGAAGTTATAATACACATTGTGGCGACAAGTATTTGTCGCCATTAAGAAAAGTTTTAGGAGGGTGCGGGAACCCTTTTTCAAAAGGGTTCCTGCGTAAAACCATGGCAGAGACGATTTATACGATACCGATCAATGAAGTGTTTGAGGCGGGAATGGAGGAAGGCAGCGAGCAAGGCTGTCCCTTCTGCGCGCTGGCGGCAAAGCTGGAGAGCGACGAGCTGGATCTGATCCTGGGCGCGTCCATGATGGAGCCCGACGTCCGCATTCAGACCAATAAGCTGGGCTTTTGCCCCAATCATTTCTCGAAGATGCTCCGTCACGGCAAGCGACTTCCGCTGGCACTGATGCTGGAGAGCCATCTGAACGAGCTGAAGGATGACATGATGAAGAAGGGCGTAATCAAGTCCCCCGAAAAGGCGGCGGCTCGGATCCGCGAGCTCAACTCCACCTGCTACGTTTGCACCCGAGTGAACAACAACTACTATCGGATGCTGGCCAACGCGGCCTACATGTGGGCGCAGGACTTCGATTTCCGCAAGAAGTTCGCCTCTCAACCCTTTTTGTGCGGACGGCATTTCGCCGACATCTGCGAGGTCGCCAAGAAGGAAGCGGGCAAAAAGCTGGCACCCGATCTTTGCGCGGCGGCAGCTGCGCTCTACGCAAACAAGCTGGAGGATCTTTCCGACGAGGTCTCCCGTTTCTGCAGATCCTTCGATTATCGCTACCAGGACGAGCCCCTTGGCAACGCCGCCACCAGCGTGGAACGAACAATTGAATTTTTGAAATAATCATTTTTATAAGGGGAACTTCTTGAAAGAAGTTCCCCTTACGATCCCTTCAAGAACTTTGAAAAAGCCACGCAAATACTTGCGTGGCAGGATAGGTTTTGGCAAAACCATCACTAAATCTGTCAGGCGGCAAGTATTTGCCGCCTTTTTCAGAAGTTTTGGGGGAGTTCCGGGGGAACTTTTTTCAAAAAGTTCCCCTGCGTATAACAAAGTCCGTTGCAGTACCGAGGGGAGGGGAAAACCATCTCAAACGCCGAAGTTT
>JAFTKV010000267.1 GCA_017453085.1 Clostridia bacterium | reverse complement strand
TTTGTCTTAATATCCGTTTCAGTAAGGTAATGCTCAAACTCTCGTTCATAGTCTCCCAGTTCATCGGCTGTGAAAATCTCAGGGAGAGGCTGTCTTGTACGCAGACAACGCATCAGAGTTGCTTTCAAATCATCCTCGGCAGTAATCAAGTATTCAATAATTCGTCCACGCAAATTAACGTTATCAATAAACGCTGCGATTGCGATTTCTGATTCTACTGCACGAACACGATCATTCAAATCATCGTTCAAAATCTCGTATTCCTCAGAACGCAAAAACGAAATTGCCCGGTCAACGGATTCTCTTATACATTCAACCTGTGATTCAGTAGGCATAAATCTTCTTCCGGTGGGAGCGATATTATTTGTAGCTTCTACCAAACGGTCAAGGTTTTCCTCGAAGGTGTAGTTTTCGTGAGAGTTATACAGAAACTCGAAGTTTTCGGGAATGTTTTCAACGCCCTCAAACTCTCGCATAATGTCACTTCCGTTGAAACTGCCCTTGATATTATCTCGGCGCAGCTCCTGTGAGGAATGACTAATCTTTCTGAGAAATGTGGTGTTTGCTAACATCAAATAGTTGCGCGTCGGTGTTACCAAGCAAACGATGAACGGAATATCGTCATATCTATGGAGTGCAGACAATGCCAAAACGGTATTGCCAAAATTTCTGGATGCTGATTTGCAGAATCTAATTGCAAACCACTCGCAGTAACATACACTCCGTTCTTTCACAAGGGCAAATGTTTCTTGTACTGCATTCTGCAAACGGCTCTTATCCGTGTTACCATCCCTATCGGAAATAAAGTCAACTAATTGCTCGATAATTTCTCTATTGTACATTGTTGCACCTCTCAAAAATCAAACAAAGTTTTCTGGGTAGTATCTGATTCGACTATTGTCATCTGTTCTTCTGTCTTACGTTTGCGCCCTCTTTTAGATTTGGTATCTTCTGTTCCGCTCTGAGTTGCATTTTGCTCAGACAAAGAGTTGCGCTCCCAAAAAACACCATTAACATATCCTTGAATTTCTGGATTGCTTTCTGCCATCTCAAGTCGTTGCTCTGCCCACACACAGTATTGCGCTTCTACCTCGGTCCCGATGTAGTGGCGGTTGAGCTTTTTGGCTACAACGCTCGTTGTGCCAGAACCCAAGAATGGATCAAATACAATATCTCCCTCGGAAGAACTTGCAAGCATGATTTTTGCAATCAGCTTCTCGGATTTTTGCGTGGGATGTGCGGTGTTTTCCGCCATAGACCAAAAAGGAATAGTAATATCATCCCAGAAATTTGAAGGACACGTATCACGGTAATTGCCGTTTTCAGTTTCCGCCCAATCTTTTGGTTTTCCATCAACACGATAAGGAGCAATAACCTTTTTACGTATTTTGACAGCATCGAGATTGAATACGTAATCGTTGCTATTTGTTGCAAACCAAATGTCTTCCATTCCGTTTTTCCAGTTTGCTTTTGCACCACGCCCTTTTTCACGCTGCCATGTAATTCGATTTCTGACATGGAAAAACTCACTCAATACTTTACCAACAATCAGGCTTGTTTCCCAGTCACAACAGACATAAATTGAACCATTGTCTTTTAACAACGGTTTAATTGCACTTAGCCATTGACGGGTATATTCCTCATAATCAGCATCTTTTTTCTTGGAAAATGTCGTTCCGTTAAAGGATTTTGTGAGATTATAAGGGGGGTCTGCAATTATCAAATCTATACTTTTGGCAGGTAACAACGAACAGACATCAAGCATATTACCAATAACGGTTTTGTCCAAAACTCCGCTAAGGTCTGTCTGCTCTTGCGTAACAGCGATACAGCGATCAAGATAAACTTGCCCTTCGCTTAATGGGGTATCAATGGTTTTATTTCTACCGGCTTTTACTGTTGCCATAATATTCTCCTTTACTCATTCACTATTTTGTCAGCGTGGACAACTTCACAAATATCTCCGATATCACAATTTAGATATTCGCAAATGCGTAAAAGCACGGACATAGCAACTTCTTCACCCTTGTTGAGCTTGCTCATTGTGCCAGGCGCAATGCCTAAATCTCTACGCAACGTTACTTTTGTAATATCCTTTTGGATTAAAAGCATCCAGAGTTTTTTATAACTAATCTTCATACAAACACCTCTCAAGCATTTACCTATACCTGTGTTTAGTATATATGATACCACAATACCTCAAAGATTTCAATATATTGCTACGAATATTCATAAAAAAGTTTCAAGTTCTTGGAGCGTTTGCGCTTTCACGACCAATCACGCGAACAGATGTAGTCTGATATACCCACTTCCGTACAACGCATTAGAGAGCAGTAAATAACCGATTTTCGACCTTCAAACGTACAAAAACAGACGACACCCAACCGAGGTTGAATGTCGCCTGTTTTGTTGTCCAATCCTGTTTGACAGATGCCGATTTCGTAATTTCTTCAAATTACTGTCTTATCGGCACACGGGAGACCGTCTCTTTTTTGATTGGGGGCATCGACATCGGACGAGTCCACCGATTATCGGCAGAGTCGTCAGACAATAGTCTTTCTCCTCACAATAGATATTCGTCTTTCTCCTATCCCCCAAATCACCGATTGGGAATGACGGTGACGACTACGTTTTTGTTGAACCAGGAGTCCTCGTTTTTGCCGGATGCGCCGTAGCGGATGTAAAGCTCGTCGATCAGATCGTCCAGATTGACGGTGATCTCGTAGGATTGGGTTCCCCAGGAGGTATCCAGCACGCCGGAGCCGTGTTCAAACTTCTTGCCCCACAGCAGGGAAGGATCATCGGAGGATTCGCCGATGACGTACTTATCGTAATAATCCAGCAGAGAAGATTCGCCGGTGGCACAGGAGGTGTTGCTGTACAGGAAAACGTGCTGGTATCCGTCATGCTTTTCGGAGGCCTCAAACGTGATCGACACGGTGAGGGAGCGATAGCCCGCCCGAAGCAGATCGGTAACGTTATAATCCTTGCTGATCCGGACGATGTCCATCTGCTGATTCTCTCTTCCCGAATCGGTGATCTTCACCTCTTCGCTTCTGACCGAATAGGTTGTCATCTCGGGAACGGTGATCCATTTGGCGTAGGCGGTTCCGCGCTTTAGCTGAGTCTGGGTGATGTTGTCGGGATCAATGTAATCGGTCAGCCCCTTGTTGCTGTACCAGCCTGCGAACAGATAGCCCTCCTTGGTGGGGGTGGATTGGATAATATCGGCAAAGCCGGTATATTCGTCTACCACCAGATTCTCGTCGGATTGTCCGCCTTCAAAATAAATGGTGATCTCATTGCTGCCGCCAGAGCTGCTGCCGCCGCTGTTTTCATCGTAATGGATCACGATGTCACGGTCGTCGTTCTCGCCGCTGCCCTCTTCCGTTGAACCGCAAGAGATCATTGCTGCCATCAGCAGTGCACACGTCAATACTGTCAATACTTTTTTCATAGTCCTTCTCCTTTTGAGCGAACGGTCGCCACCCTTGTTTTTCACAAACCGCTGTTCGGTTTGTGCTTCTACTCTATATAGTCGCAAAATTTTCAAAACCGTCCCATGGTTTTGAAAAAATTTTTATTTTGGGGCGATCCTTGGATGGGGGATCTCGTTGGGTTCGTTTCTCGCTTCCTAAATCAGTGTGGTTTTCAAGAAATTACAAAAATAATTATCGAAAATCAATAAAAAGGTATTGACAACAAAAAATCTGCGTGCTATACTGTAGTCATCAAGAGCCGATATCGACAGAAAGGACGAACCGCATGAAAAACGAGTTTGACAATTTCTCCCCACACGTTCCCGATCCCGAGCGGATGCCCGTCCCCGACACGGAGCTGTCCCTCGATCGCGTGCCCGAGGGGGAAAAGCTTTCCCTTCGGCAGCGTCTGTGCTACGCGCCTATCGCCATGGTGTTTGCCACGTCGGGCATTCTGGCACTCATCTTCGGCGTGCTCATGGGCATCGCCACAGGCCCTGCAGTTTTCGTTGTATTTGCGCCCGTTTCGGTGGTCTGTGTATATCTCCCTCCCATCCTGACGCTGGTCAATCTTTGGTTTCTGCTGGTCAACACCGCAGAGGAGCCCCGCCGTCGGGCGGCGTGGAAGATCGAGTGTCTCACCTGGGGAGCAGGAATCCCTCTGACCGCGCTGTATTATGGGCTGTTTTTCATAGGCGGCGAGTTCGAGGGCGTGATCTACGCCGACTGGTGGGAGCAGATCTACGTAACCCAGACCCACTATCCTGTCCTGCTGGAAACGGTCCCTACGCTGATCGTTCTGGGGCTGGTCGGCATTGGCGGCTATCTGCTCCTTCGGCTGATCCCCGCCGCCAAACGGCCTCCGCTGGTCACGGCACTGGCCATCGGTGCCACCTATCTGGGAGCTGCGGTGTCGGTGGTCTGGATCGTGCAGGCCATCCATGCTCCCGTCGCGTGGCCTCTGATGATCCTCCCCGCCAATGCGATCCTCCTCTACGCCCGCGCGGTAAGACTGGCGGTGCAGGATCAGCTGGCACTGACCAAGGCTGAGCTGGCATCCGGCGAGACACCGCGGCTGAAGCGGCTCACCCGCCTGTTTTTGAAGGCGGGGATGTTCCCCGTGTGGGGACTGCTGCTGGCGCTCCCTCTGTTGGGCGTGGTGGTGCTGATTCTGGTGCTCTTCGGGCAGCAGCCCGACGCGGCGATCCGCGCATGGACCGACACGGCGGATTGGACGCTTTCCACCAAGCTTCCGCCTCCGTCGGTGCCGCTGGACACCCACTATCTCTGCACGGTGGCGGCAGGCGGACACGAAAAGGTGGTTAAGCCCCTGCGAACCGGCAAGCGACACGGTCACGAGGTGATCGTCAACCGTCAGCTGTGCGTTGCCAACGCCTTCGAGCAGCTGCTGGAGGAGCGCACGCCCCGCTTCCACCGCTTCGTGCGCAAAAATTACGACCGCTACGGTCTGCCCATCGCGCGGCTGATCCGCACCAAAGCGGCGGCGGACGTGGTGTATATTCTGATGAAGCCCGCCGAGTGGATCTTCCTTGGGGTGCTCTATCTCTTCGACCGCAAACCCGAAAACCGCATCGCGGTGCAATATCCGCATAAGGAGCTACCCAAAAAGTAACCGCACTCCATCCCATCGCTAAAGGACGTTTATTGTATGAAAAAACTGCTATCTGCGCTTATAGCTGCTGCACTCTTCCTGCTGACTGCCTGCGGGGCTCCCTCCGCCACCCTCCATCAGCCCGGCGAAAACGGCTACATCTACACCCCCGCCGATCCCATCCACGTGGACGGGCTGACCACCGACACCTACTTTGCCTACGCCTACGACACCGACGTATTCGCCGCCATCGAGGGAGCAAAAGAGCGGATCTATCCTGCCTCAATTACAAAGCTGTTGACCGCGCTCTACGCCATCTATTGCCTGGACGATCTTTCGGTGGAGATCACCCCCGGTGACGAGCTGAAGCTGGTGAAGGCGGGCTCCTCCATCGCCTATATCAAATCCCATCACACCCTGACTGCCGAGATGCTCATTCAGGGGATGCTGATCCCCTCGGGCAACGACGCGGCCTACGCTCTGGCGGCGGGAGTGAAGGAGCTCCAAAGCCCGTCAATAGACGGAGCGGAGGCAGCCGATGAATTTTCCCGTTCGCTGAACGATTTCGGCAAGCTTTTAGGGCTTTGCTCGTCCAGCTTTACCGTCCCCGACGGCTTTGCGGGGCGCGAGCATTACTCCAGCCTGGAGGACATGGCGATCGTGGCAAAGCAAGCGTTCACCGACGGGACCATCGTGCAATATTGCTCCATGGCCAAGGCGGACGTGATCTACGCCAGCGGACATACCAATACATGGATCAACACCAATCTGCTGATCGATCCCGACAGCGAGTATTACGACGAGCGGGTGATCTGCGGTAAGACCGGCTCGCTGGACGGCTATTACAACGTGGTTTTCCTTGCCGAGATCAAGGGAACCCGTTACGCCATCGGCGTGTTCGGCAGCACCGGCGAGAACGCACGCTTTGCCGATGCGATCCGCATCATGGACATCCTTGAGATCAACGACAGAACGGCTGCCTGAGGGCGGCCGTTTTTGTATGGGAGGAGCCTTACCCGGGGAAGCGGAACATACCGCACCAAGGGGACGGTTGGCGCATTTTGTTCGCACTGCACCCCACCCCCTGTAGGGGAGCGCATTGCGCTCCCGCTATCGAAGACGGCAACAAACGGTTCGCACCAAGGCAACGTTCGATGCTCCTCCTTCGATGCCGCCTGCGGCGGCGCGGAACGGTCAAGACCGTTCCCTACAAGGTTGGTGGTACATATCGCACCAAGGCAACGTTCGGTGCGATGTGTTCGCCCCGCCCCCACCCCCTGTAGGGGAGCGTATTGCGCTCCCGCCATCGAAGTCGGCCGAAATTTTCCAAAATCCTCGTGCGAAAGGGACGCTTCTGTGCTACAATAGAGACAGTTTATTAGCGGAGGAATCCTATCATGCTGGATCTGAGAACCACCGAAAAAGAGATGATCGCTACTCACATCAAGGAAGGCGATACCGTGGTAGATTTTACCATGGGCAACGGACACGACACCCTTTGGCTGTCGAAGCGAGTCGGCGAGAGCGGAAAGGTGTACGCCTTCGACATTCAGGAGGCAGCACTGACCTCTACCCGCGGACTGCTGGAAAAAGAGGGTGCGCCGCACAATTACGAGCTGATCTGCGCCTCCCACCACCGGGTGGAGGAGTTTGTGGAAGGCCCCATTGCGGCAGGAATGTTCAATCTGGGCTATCTGCCCGGCAGTGACAAGACCATCACCACCCTGCACGAGACTACGCTCCTTGCCATCGATGCGGCCGTGCGCCTGCTGGCACCGGGCGGAGGACTCTTGATTGCCGTCTATCCCGGTCACGCAGAGGGGGCACTGGAGGGTCAGCTGATCACCGAGAAGTTTGCCGCCTACGATCGCAAGCAGATCTGCGTGTCCCAGCTGAAAATCGTGAACTCGCCTACGTCACCGTTCTTCTTCTTGGTGGAGAAGAGATAAGGCGAGGGGAACGCTTAGGGACCTTTTTGAAAAAAGGTCCCTAAGAACCCCCAAAAAACTTCTGAAAAGCCGCCGAATACTCGGCGGCAGGGACGAAATCAGGAGAAAATCGGCGCGGCAAGTACTTGCCGCGCTTAATAAAAGTTCTTGGGAGGTGCGGAACCCTTCTTTCAAGAAGGGTTCTGCGAAAAAATATGCAATTACCAATTCAATTCACTCGGCGGATGAGGGCGATGCTGGGGGAGGCGTACGGTGCCTTTGAGGTGTCGCTGGAGACGGCGGCGGTGCGAGGGCTGCGCATTAATACCCGCAAGGGCGATGCCGATGCCATTTATGCGGCGCTGACCGATGAGGTGGGCACGCTTGCGAAAATTCCCTTCGCCAAGGATGGCTACACCTTTGCCGCCGAGCATATCGGATCGTCGCCGCTTCATCATGCGGGAGCGATCTACGTGCAGGAGCCGGCGGCGATGGCACCGGTGGCGGCGGTGGACGTTCAGCCCGATTGGTGGGTGGCCGATCTTTGCGCCAGCCCGGGAGGAAAGTCCACCCAGATCGCCGCACAGCTGTCGGAGGAGGGATTCCTCCTTTCCAACGAATACACCCGCTCCCGTGTGTCCACACTCTGTGGAAACTTGGAGCGGATGGGCGTGCGCCGAGGGGTGGTCACCTCTATGGACGTGCCCTCGCTGTCGGAGCTGTACGAGGCTTGCTTCGATCTCGTAGTAGTGGATGCCCCCTGCTCGGGCGAGGGAATGTTCCGCAAAAATCCCGATGCGGTGAACGAGTGGAGCGAAACTTCCCCCGCTTTCTGCGCCGATCGGCAGTACGGGATTTTGAAAGCCGCCGCCAAGATGGTGAAGGCTGGCGGTAGGCTGATCTACTCCACCTGCACCTTCGCTCCCGAGGAAAACGAGTGGCAGGTAGCACGGTTTTTGGCGGAAAACGAGGATTTCTCGCTGGTCGCTCCCAATAAGGCGGTCACGGCGGTGTCGGCAGACGGCATTGCAGGAGGGCTTCCCGAAGAGGACGGCTTTGCGCCCGCTCCCTTTGTGCTGAGCGAGGAGCAGGCGAAACTCTGCCGCCGTTTCTATCCCCACGTCTTCGACGGGGAAGGGCAGTTCGTGGCGGTGATGGAGCGGGGAGAGGGCGGGGAGCCTGCGCTCTGCAAGGACGCATCCTCTCCTCTATCCAAGGAGGAGCGGAGCGCAGTGGAAGCGTTCCTCAAAGAAGCACTTACGCCCGATGCGGTAAAATCGCTGACCCCGAAGCTGCGCAGCCGAAACGGTATGGTCTTCGTCCATCCCGATCTGCCCGTGCCGGGGAAGGGCGTGTACGCCGCCGGCGTGAACCTGGGCAGTGTCACCAAGGGACGGCTGGTTCCGCACCATCAGTTCTTCTCGGCCTACGGCGATTGTTTCCGAAATCGCATCGACCTTGCGCCCAATGACCGCGCACTTGCCGCCTATCTCCACGGCGACACTATTCCCGCCGACTTCACGGGCTGGGGCGTGGTGAGCGTCTGCGGTGCTGCCATCGGCGCGACCAAGGATTGTGTCGATCGTGCGGGCGTTCTGTTGGATGCGGGTGTTGACTTCTTGGTTATGGACTCCGCTCACGGACATTCTCAGAACATTCTCAATCGCTTGTATGCTGTTAAAAATGCGTTCCCCGAATGCCAGATCATCGGCGGTAACATTGCGACCGGAGAGGCCGCACTGGATTTGATCAAGGCAGGCGCAGATGCGATTAAGGTGGGAATTGGCCCCGGCTCGATTTGTACCACCCGTGTGGTTGCCGGCATTGGCGTTCCTCAGGTTACGGCAATCTGCGATGCCGCTGAGGTTGCGGACAAGTACAACATTCCCGTCATTGCGGACGGT
>JAFTKV010000037.1 GCA_017453085.1 Clostridia bacterium | reverse complement strand
TAGGCGGGGTTGGGCTTGCAATAGCTTGCTGCTTCGTAGGTGGTCACCAGCTCAAATTCCTCAGGCTCCAGACCTGCCCAGCGGGTACGGCTTTCGGTAGCAATGGCGGGAAACAGCGGATTGGTGGCCAGCACCACCCGATAGCCCGCCGCCTTCAGAGCGCGCACGGTCTTGGCAGCCTCGGGATTAAAACCGCAGACCTTTTGCACGGACTGGAATTCCAAATGATAGAACTCGTCAAACGCAGGAATATGATCCATCACTTCTTCACCCAGAATCGAGGAAAACTTGTCCCAAAATGCCGCTTCGCAGGTACGGGAGCCGTCGTTCATCACCATCGCCTTGGTGCCGGCCCACACGGCGTCGATCAGCTGCTCGGGAGCATATCCGTAGGGTGCCATTTTAACGCAGAGCCCCTTGAAATAAGCCTTCATAAACAAATCCTGATCCATAGGAAGCAGCGTTCCGTCCAGATCGAATAAAACGGTTGTAATCTTCATTGGCAGTAGCATCCTTTCATGCAGTCTCCGACACCGGGACAGAGACGGTATACTTTTTTATTATTATACACCTTTTCGCACGCAAAGTCAAGGACTCGTCAACAATCCCGCAAAAAGAAACTCGCCGCAGGCGAATATAACCGGCGGCACCTTCCGTAAGGAAGGTGCCGCCGGTGCAAGCTTCTTCATTATTCGGTTGAAGATTCCTCTTCCTTGCGCTTGCCGACGGAAGGAATGATATCCGATTCCGCATCGTTTTCGGGGCCTTGTGCGGCAGGCAGGAACAGATCGAGTCGCTTTTCCTCGGGCAGGTCGAACAGACGGTTGTATTGCAAATATTTGTAGGTTCGCAGTGAATATACCAGATCGCCATCCTCTTCCGCAAAGCTGTGGAATTTCAGCTCGCTGTCCCACCAACCAAAGGAGTTGATGGCGGGGATCTCCTGCTCGATCACGTCCATGATCTCCAAGAATCCGGTCTTGTCGATGCCCGCGATCTCCAGCATATGAGAGGAAAGGTAATTGATACTGGTCACTTCCCCAAACTGCGTGTTCAGATCGAAATTACCCCAGTAGAGGTAGGGGATCTGATACTTTGCCTGCAGGGCTTCGGTAGTCGAATTGTCATCCAGACCGAGACAATCGGTGTAGAAGGAGCTCGGAAGGCTGGGCTGATGGTCGCCGAAGAAGACGATCAGCGTTTCCTCCTCCTGTGCTTCGAAATACTCGATCAACGACTGCAGCGCCGTATCGGAATTGTTCACCGAAGACAAATACTCGTTCACCGCATTGCTGCTGCCGGCAGAATTCATCATCACGGTATAATCAAACTTACTCGTATTATAACCGCCGTGATTCTGCATAGTAATCGCAAAGGTAAACAGCGATTCGCCCTCTTCCTTGGTTTCGTACAGCTCAATGATCCGATCGTATACGGTTTGGTCACTGACGTGCCCTCGATACATCTCTTCCTCTGTCAACGGATCGGAAGTCACGAAGGAGGAGGCACCGAAATCATTGGTCTCCAGGAAATAGGATTCGTCAAAGCCGTAGTAAGAATAGATCTGCGTTCTCTTCCAGTTGGAGCCTACCTCAGGGTGCATACCGACGGTACGGTACCCTTCCGCCTCCATAATATCCACGATTGAGAAGCAGTTGGTCGCATCCAGATAGAGATTATACGCCACCGTATTCTGCGGCAGGAAGGCCATAGAGTTGGCGGTGAGGAACTCAAACTCGGAGTTAGCTGTGTTGCCGCCGAATACCGATGCCATCGCATTTCCCTTGATCACGTTGGGCGCATCATTGGACAACGAATGGAAAAACGGCATAACGTCCGTGCTGACCAGCATTTCCTTGCCCATCGAATCGGCAAGCGTAGTGAGATCGGAGAAGGTCTCGTTCATGATCACGATCACGTTCGGCTTCTTCTCCGGCTCTACTGAGGGATCTGTCACGGGAACGTCCGGATCTGTCGTGGCGGGGGGCTTGGGTTTATTCTGATTGTCAGACGGCGGCTTTACCGAATTGATCAGCTGATCCAGCTCTTCTCTGGAATAGCCGTCGGGCATATCCACCGAGGTAGCCGATACCGAATGCAGCAGGTTCAAGAGAAAACCGTTATAGGTAGAGGGCTGCAGCTTCCAGGACTTTAACTGGAATCCCACCGCAGCAGCGCCGCCGGAGGTAGAGATCAATGCGATCACCAAAAGCAGCGACACGGTGCCGGTAGAAAGACTGGTGATCCGCAGAGGAAGCTTTTTGAATTTGGGCAGACGATTCAGACAGAAAAACAGGATCTGCACAATCGTCAGCATAATAGCGGTCAAGCTGCAGGATGCCAGCGTAAATTTGTAGCCGCCCACAACGGTTGCCGCCGTTCCGATAGAGAACAGATCGGAAAACTGCATCTCCACGCCGCGGGACTGCACCACCAGATTGTTGGCAACGCCCAACGCAATCAGCACGACGTTGGTTCCGATCAGCGCCCAGGACAAATTACCGCAAGCGGATGCCACAAACAGGACGATGCCGAACACGATCAGAAAATTCAAAAAGACCAGCAGCAGGGTTAGCTTGTCAATGGTTGCGCCGACAGCCAGCTGCACCTCGTAAAATATAATAAAGGAAAATAAGGCCGCAATCAGAGGGCCGATAAAGGCAGGCGTTTCTTCCTTGAAATGGACCCGAAGCGTCAGAACTGCCAGAAACAGAATGCCGATCTTCACCGCATCTCCCACGTCCACGCCCATGGATATGCCCAGCAAGGTATACAACACCGTTGCCAACAGGCTCAAAAGCCAATATTCCTTTTTCCTTTCAATTGAAAATTCAATAAACATATATACTCCTCATAAAGCATCGTAGCTCGGTCATTATACGATTACTTTTCATTATACACAATCAGACGAATTTTGTCAAGTACTGTCGCAACAAATCTGTGGGACAGCATACGGAATGCTTTTGTAAGCAACACACAGTGCAAGTTTATTTTAGCACTCAATTGTGAAAAAATCCTTACCAAATTTAGACGAAGGTGTTGACAAATTCAGAAAAATGTGTTATAATCTCCAAAACGCAATGAACGGAAGGAGTAGCGATCTCCACCGCCTTACAGAGATTGACGGCATCGGCTGAAACCGTCATAGGCAGCAGTCGTGAAGTAGTCCGGGAGCGGTGAGCCCGAACAGCGAAGTAAGGTTCAACGGGTCTGCCCGTTACAGCAGAAGAGACTACCCGGTCTCGGTGAGTGCGTTGCATGGCAACGAATACAGGTGGTACCGCGCATCTGCGTCCTGTAACAAGGACACGGGTGTTTTTTTATTCCAAGGGCTCTGCCCTTGGATCTCGCCAAAGAAACTTTTTGAAAAAAGTTTCTTTGGAATCTTCAAAAACTTCTGAAATGCTGACGAATACTCGTCTGCAAGGGATTTTGCAATAATTTCTCTTGATGGCAAGTATTTGCCGCCTATCCGGAAGTTTTAAGGAGCGTGGGGAATTTATTCAAAAGTTCCCACGAAGAAAAAGTAACTCAATAAAGGAGAACAGATATGAAAAAAGAACTGGCAAAACAGTATTCCCCCGCCGAGCTGGAAGATCGGCTGTATAGCTTTTGGAATGACAAGGGCTACTTTACCCCCGACGTAAATGACGGCAAGCCTGCATTTACCATCGTTATTCCGCCTCCCAACGTGACCGGACAGCTGCACATGGGTCACGCGCTGGACGAGACTCTGCAGGACGTGCTGATTCGCTACAAGAGAATGCAGGGCTACTCTGCCCTTTGGCTCCCCGGCACCGACCACGCAGGTATCGCCACCCAGATCAAGGTAGAGGAGCAGCTGCGCAAGAACGAAGGGTTGACCCGCTACGATCTCGGCCGCGAAAAGTTCCTGGAGCGGGTTTGGGACTGGAAGAATCAGTACGGCAGCCGCATCATCAACCAGCTCAAAAAGCTGGGCTCCTCCTGCGACTGGACCCGTGAACGCTTCACCATGGATCCCGGCTGCTCCCGTGCAGTCAAGAAGGTTTTCGTAAATCTCTACAACGACGGCATCATCTACCGCGGTAACCGCATCATCAACTGGTGTCCCCACTGCCGCACCGCCCTCTCCGACGCTGAGGTAGAATACGCTGAACAGAACGGCAATTTCTGGCACATCCGCTACCCCATTCTGGACGAGAACGGCAGCTATACCATGAGTGACAGCGATGGCTTCGTAGAGGTTGCCACCACTCGCCCCGAGACCATGCTGGGCGATACCGCAGTTGCGGTCAACCCCGACGACGAGCGTTACGCTCATCTGATCGGCAAGCAGCTGTACCTGCCGCTGGTAGGTCGCAAGATCCCCGTGATCGCTGACGATTACGTGGAAAAGGACTTCGGTACCGGCTGCGTAAAGATCACCCCCGCTCACGACCCCAACGACTTTTTGGTCGGTCAGCGGCATAACCTCCCTCAGATCGTGATCATGGACGGCGACGCTAAGATTAGTTGTCCCGATACTCCCTATCACGGTATGGATCGCTACGAAGCCCGCAAGGCGATCGTCGCTGATCTGAACGCCGAAAACTTCCTCGTCAAGGTCGTTCCTCACGCTCACAACGTGGGCACCTGCTACCGTTGCGGCACTACCGTCGAGCCTCTGACCTCCAATCAGTGGTTCGTAAAGATGGAGCCTCTGGCAGGTCCTGCGCTGGACGTGGTTGCCAAGGGCGACATCCGCTTCGTTCCCGAGCGCTTTACCAACAACTATAACAGATGGATGGAAAACGTCCACGACTGGTGTATCTCCCGTCAGCTGTGGTGGGGACATCGCATTCCCGCCTACTACTGCGATGCCTGCGGCAAGATGGAGGTCTCCGAGGAGGAGCTGACCACCTGTCCTCATTGCGGCGCACCCGTACGTGCCGACGAGGACGTGCTGGACACCTGGTTCTCCTCTGCGCTGTGGCCCTTCACCACCCTGGGCTGGCCCGAAAAAACCGCCGAGCTGGAGAAGTATTACCCCACCAACGTACTGGTCACCGGCTACGATATCATCTCCTTCTGGGTATCGAGAATGATCTTCTCCGGTCTGACCCACACCGGCAAGGCTCCCTTCTCTACCGTCTTCATTCACGGTCTGGTCAGAGACGCGCAGGGTCGAAAGATGTCCAAGTCTTTGGGCAACGGTATCGATCCCCTGGAGATCATCGATCAGTACGGTGCAGACGCGCTCCGTTTTGCACTGACCACCGGTAACGCTCCCGGCAGCGATATGCGCTTCTCCGACGAGAAGATCGAGGCTGCCCGTAACTTCAACAACAAAATCTGGAACGCCGCACGCTTCGTTTTGATGAATCTGGACATCGAAGAGGCGTCCCTCCCCGCAACCGAGGAGCTGGAGGTAGAGGATCGCTGGATCCTGTCCAAGCTGAACACCCTGATCGGCGAGGTCACCTCCAATCTGGATCGCTTCGAGCTGGGCATTGCGCTCTCCAAGCTTTACGACTTCCTGTGGGATGTCTTCTGCGACTGGTATATCGAGCTGGTGAAGCCTCGCCTCAACGACAAGGGCTCTGCCTCCAACAAGGTAGCGCAGAACGTACTCTGCTACGTCCTCTCCCGCACGCTGGAGCTGCTCCATCCTTATCTGCCCTTCATCACCGAGGAGATCTGGCAGACTCTGCCCCACGTCGGCAAGTCTATCATGGTCACCAACTGGCCCAAGGCAAGCGATGCCCTCTCCTTCCCCGCCGAGGAAAAGCAGATGGAGATGCTGATCGCCACCATCCGTGCCATCCGTAACCGTCGCGCCGAGATGAACGTGCCCCCCTCCAAGAAGGCTGCGCTCTTCATCGTCACCGAGCACACTGACGTCTACTCTCCCAAGACCGCCAAGTTCTTCGAAAAGCTGGCGTCCGCCGCATCGGTCACCGTTTGCCGCTCCCACGAAGACGACACCGCCGTGCAGATCGTCACCGACAGCGCGACCTTCTTCATCCCTCTTGCTGAGATCATTGATCTGGACAAGGAGGCAGCAAGACTCTCTGCCGAGATCGAGAAGCTGAAGGGAGAGATCGCCCGCATCGAGAAGAAGTTGTCGAATCCCGGCTTCGTGGCCAAAGCTCCCGAGGCTGTAGTAAGCGGCGAAAAGGAAAAGATGAAGAAGTAC
>JAFTKV010000266.1 GCA_017453085.1 Clostridia bacterium | reverse complement strand
GCTCCCAAGCAGGCAGACGCCCCTGCCTACGATCCTCTCTTCGCCGATCTGCAGTTTGAGGATATTCCCATCCCTCCTGCGCCCCCCGTGCCTCCTGCACCTCCCGTACCGCCCGCACCTCCCGTACCTGCTCCCCCGACGAGCGATTTGCCTGCTCCCGCCGCTACGGAGAACCGGGCGACGCCTCCGCTGGCAGAGGTCTTCGGCAACATGGGCGAGCCGGGTAGCTTCCTCTTCAGCCTGTCCGCAGGCGCGGAGCGTAAGTCCGACGCAGAGGAAAAGCCCTACCGCATTCTGGGCACTGCCTTCCACGCCTACGTGTTCGTGGAGAGCGAGGACGCAGTTCTGATGATCGACAAGCACGCCGCCCACGAGCGCATCCTCTTTGAGGACATGAAGCGGATCATGCGGGAGCAGGCAGGCACTCTGCAGCTGCTGATGCTGCCGCTGGAGCTTCCTCTGTCCAAGGAGGAGGCAGACGCCGCCGAGGAGTATCGGCAGGAGATCGCACTGGCGGGCTTTGCCTTCGAGATCAGCAGCGATCAATCCACCCTCTACTGCACCCAGATCCCCTCTCTGCTGACCACCGACCGCGCGGCTGATCTTCTGATCGCCATGATCGGTGCGCTGGCAAACGGCACGGGATCGGTGGACGTTACCCGCAACACCTACTTTGAGGAAGCCCTCTATCAAGCCTCCTGCAAGGCCGCCATCAAGGCCGGTCGCATTGACAAGGACGAGGACATCGCCTGGGTAGTGGCTCGGCTGTTCGAGACCCCCGACATTCTCTACTGTCCCCACGGAAGGCCTGTTGCGTTGGTGCTGAAAAAGTCCCGCATCGAGCATTATTTCAAAAGAACCTGATATTTATGAAAGGAAAACACGACTGTTCTTCGTGTAGTAACCGTATGTTCAAAGTCATCAAAAAAGAAGGAAGAGCCCGCCGCGGTCGGATGGAGACCGTCCACGGCACCATCGAGACCCCTGTTTTCATGAACGTAGGCACCTCCGCCGCCATCCGAGGCGGTGTGGGCGCAGAGGATCTGAAGGAGCTGGGCTGTCAGGTGGAGCTTTCCAACACCTACCATCTCCACATCCGTCCCGGCGACGGCATTATCAAAAGCCTCGGCGGTCTGCACAAGTTTATGAACTGGGATCGCCCCATCCTCACCGACTCGGGCGGATTCCAGGTCTTCTCCCTGGCCAAGCTCCGCAAGATCAAGGAGGAGGGCGTGACCTTCGCCTCCCACATCGACGGCAAGCGCATCTTCATGGGTCCTGAGGAGTCGATGCAGATCCAGTCCAATCTTGGCTCCACCATCGCCATGGCCTTCGACGAGTGCATCGAGAACCCCGCCGAATACCGCTACGTGAAAAACTCCATCGAGCGCACCACCCGCTGGCTCCACCGCTGCAAGGCGGAGATGGCTCGCCTCAATTCCCTGCCCGGAACGGTGAACCCCCACCAGATGCTCTTCGGCATCAACCAAGGATCTACCTACGACGATCTTCGCATTGCTCACATGGAGCAGATCGCCGAGCTGGATCTGGACGGATATGCCATCGGCGGTCTGGCCGTAGGCGAGGCGGCGGAGGATATGTACCACATCATCGAGACGGTTGAGCCCTATATGCCTGCCAACAAGCCCCGCTATCTGATGGGCGTCGGCACGCCCCAGAATATTCTAGAGGCGGTGCATCGGGGCGTTGACTTCTTCGACTGCGTGATGCCCTCCCGCAACGCACGCCACGGCAATCTCTTCACCTGGGAAGGTAAGCTGACCATCCTCAACAACCGCTTCCTGGACGACAAACGTCCCATCTCAAGCTCCTGCGGCTGTCCCGCCTGCAAGAATCACTCCCGCGCCTACATCCGTCACCTTCTCAAGGCCGACGAGATGCTGGGTATGCGCCTCTGCGTTATGCACAACCTCTATTTCTACAACGATCTGATGCAGAAGATCCGGGATGCGCTGGACGGCGACTATTTCGAGAGCTTCTATCAGAAGTATGTCAACAAGCTCGCCGAGCGGGTGGACGACTGACCGATGGGATCCCGTCTTGCCGCAATCTGGAAGCAGCACCGCAGCACGCTGACCTGGGGTGCGATCCTGGTAGCGGGCTACCTGCTCCTCTTCGCCTGCGGCATCACCTGCCCCATCAAGCACATTACCGGTGTTTCCTGCTCAGGCTGTGGCATGAGCCGCGCCTGGTTTCACGCGCTGACCTTTCGCTTTGCAGAGGCGATGGAGTACAATCCCGCCTTCTGGATCGTCCCACCCCTGGGACTGTTCTGTCTGCTGCAGAAAAAGTACCGCCCTATCGGTCTGATCGGTGTGATCGTCTGCATGGCCATCCTGCTGGTGACCTATCTGCTGCGGATGATCGACCCTACCGATTCCATCGTTGTCTTCGCCCCCGAGGAGGGTGCCATCTGGTGTGCAGCGCGCTATCTGCTCACCCTGGTGGGCGGATGAAGGACGCTTCATCGGAGCATACGTAAAACAAAACGAAAAATCAATAAAGGAGAATATTTATGAAAAAGTTGATCACATCTGTTTTTGCATTGTTTTTTGCGCTAAGCTTGGTGGCTTGCGATGGTAATGTTAATCAAGTAAAAATTACAGACTACTCATCAGAGATTTATTCTGATGCCGAAATTGAAAACGCGATTGACGTAGCAATCGATTATTTTAATCAGAATTTTGAAGGTTGCACACTTACTGAAATAACATATTTAGGCGATGATCAGCTTGACGATTGGCAGGAGTTTGCAGAAAGAAACAATGCAGATGACGTAATTGTGCTGATATCTACTTTTGAAGTAGATGCTTCCGGCGGTGATGGTTCCCTAAACCCGAACAGCACTTATACAGACTGGAATTGGGTTTTAGTCAGAACTGATGGCGGACAGTGGAAGCACGTTGACCACGGTTATTAATCCCCCATATACCTAATCCAAACACAACCCCGACAGACGAATCTGTCGGGGTTTGTCATTCTTTCGTCAGTGGGGAATGAGCAGGACGGCAGGCAGCGCCCCTTCGCAAAGGTCGTTCACCGAAAGGATGGCGCTCTGGGGAATCCGATAGCGTTTGGCAATGTCCCACAGCGTTTCACCCGGGGCGGGATAGCAAAGGGTGATGGAATCGGCCGCCGACGGCAGCTCACCGGACGCAGGTCGAATGCTCCCCACGAAGGTTGCAGTCCCGGTTTCGGCCACCATACAGCTAAGTGTGCCTGCATAGCGCACCTTCAGCGAACCCTCCTCGATCACCGCAACGGGCGCAGCTCCCCCACCCAAGCGGCAGAAACAGGGCTCTCCACCCTCGATGCTGAGCGGAAAGTTGTCGGTCAGCTGCACGCTGATCGGTCTGCCCTCGCTATCCGCGCCGATGACGGTGAGCTTGGCGGTGCAATGCAGAACGGTGCTCCCCTCGCTTTGCTCCTTCGAATCGACGGTGATCCGAGCGTCGGTGTGGAGGATCGATTGCAGGCCGCCTGCCTCCCCCTCCACCGTGCGACTGTATTCCGCCGCGGCTTCCTTCATCCCCGCAAACAGCAAAACCGTCTCGGTGCGGATCTCCGTGGGCACATCCACGCAGTAGCAATCCACGGGACGGGTGCAGGTGCTCTTCTCCGCCGCTACCGCCCAAATGGAGTAGGTGAAATCCAGCTCCACACCCCGCGCCTCTCCCGACGCATCTTCCACGGGCAGGACGCTTACCTGCTCGGGGAGCAGCCTCACCCGACAAAGGGCGTCGTCAGCCACCTCTCCCTGCACGCTGCTGCGGATGGGGAACGCAATATTGGCGTACTGCACCTTCCCCGCGGGAGTGAGATAGAAGAGATGCAGCAGTCCGCTACCGCCAAAGCGGATCTCGCCCGCTCCTGCCTCGCAGGAGGTGACCTCCAGAGCAAGATCGCTCCACACGATCTCGGAAATAGGCGGCTCCTGCCCCAGCGTGAGATCCTCGGAGGCCTCGATGCCCTCTTCGCTCCATTGTCTGAGCTGACAGCAGGTGACGGTCTGCAGCTTCTTCTCCGGCACCGCCTCCGCAAGCTCGGGGGAGAGGATCGGCTCCTCTGCGCATCGGTAGAAGAGATAGGGCGTCACCGTCAGACGGCCGCGGATCGCCAGCTTTCTCGGATTCTGCGCCCGCGCGGTGATGGAATCCGCCACGGTATCCGCCACCACCACCGCCTCCGCCTCCTCAGCAGCACAGGGCATCTGCCCCGTGTAGGGGATGGAAAACCGAACGGTATAAAACGCACCCTCTTCGTCGGCATACAAAACGGCGGTGTGCAGAACCCCCTCGGTTTGGAGCTTCCCGCCGTTAAGTAGCGTTCTCCCCGGGCAAGCCGTGGCTGTGGTATGCAAAATGCGGTGAATATCGGGATAGGAATCAGGGAGGATGCAGTCCTTTGCCGCCTCCGGATGTAAGATCGGGCAATTGTCCGCCCGCCGCCACAAAGTGGGCGTTTGATAGTGTTCCATATTGATCGCTCCTTGTATGGTTTTACTGCCCTACTGTATGCGGGAAGCGGGAAAAATATGCTATTCCGACAGCCCCGGATGGGCGTCCAGATAATCGTGGATCTTTTTTAGAGCCGCCTTCTCGATCCGCGAAACGTAGGAGCGAGAGATACCCAGCCCGTCGGCGATCTCCCGTTGAGTCAGCGGAGGCTCCCCCGACAGCCCGTAACGGAGAATGAGGATCTGCCGCTCTCTTGAGGACAGCCCTTCCTTGATGAACCGTTTGGCGCGGGAGGAGGTGATCTTTACGAAAATATCGTCGGCAATGGTATCGTCCACGCTGATGATATCGATGTAGGTCAGCGGATTGCCGTCTTTGTCCACGTCAATAGGCTCAGACAGCGACACCTCACACTGTGTCTTCCTCTGGGAACGGAAGTACATGAGGATTTCATTCGCTATCCTCACATAGCGGCTCGAAAATCCCGTCGAAAGCCCCCGTCGTAAGATCGGGGATCTCGTCGTCCCCCGTCGAACCCAGTAGATAGAGGTGAACGTCCGCTCCATCCCACACAATTCGCTTCACCAATGAGCGAATGGCGTTTCGTTTTTGCTGAACGCTCATCTCGTCAACGGTGCAGGAAAAGCTTGCAAGGGTCTGACGAATCAGATTGAATTCCAGATCGGTAAGCTCGTTTTGTGCATTCAGCGCTTCCAGCTCGGACAGTCGGTTGCGTAGCGCTTCCCCGTCCTTATGAAGCTCACCGATCTGCTCCACCACGTAGGATTCCGAAACGCTACCGCTGATCTTCGCCAGCGTAGCAACCAGATTTTTGATTTCCTTTTCATTGGCGGCAATCTTCTCCCGCACGCTTGCAATCTCTGCATCGTATTCGTCTTGTTGACTCGCGATGGCTTTCTTCGCTTCTGCTAAATGCTTGGCGTAATCAGAGCCATCCCATCCTTCGCCCAGCTTTTTGATCTCCGCGATCACCATCGCATCCAGCAAATTGCCGCTGACATTCTTCATCTGACAAAGACAACTGCGGCTGCGCTCCTTGGTAGCGCAAAGATAGGAATAGATATACTCTCCCTTGGCATTCACTCGATTACTGAGTTTGGGGCGCATATAATCGCCACAAGCCTTGCACCGTAGCAGCCCCGAAACCAAAGCCACGTTACTGCGAGGCTTGCGATAACTTTTCGACTTGTTCAGTGACAACATATTCTGAACGTGAACCCAAGTCTTACCGGGGATCACACCCTCGTGGGCGCCAACCGAAACGATCCATTCATTCATAGGCTTCGGTTGCTGAGCCTTTCCCTGCCGTTGCAGGGTTCGATTATATGCCATAATGCCGTGGACTCCGTCAAAAGCCTCCTGCTCGGAGAACAGATCTACTTCGTTTTCAGTGAGATATTCATACGCCGCATCATCGGCGATCAGATAAACGGGATTGGTGAGAATCCCCTTGATGGCAAAGCGGGTAAACGATTTCCCTCGCTTGGTTGGTACACGACTCTCCAAGAGATATTGATCCACCTTGGTCAGCGATCCGAATTCCACGAATTTTTCGAAAATCGTCTTCACTAGCGAGATCTCCTCGGGAATGATTTTCAGCTTGCAGGCTTTGCGCACCTTCCCGTCTACGGTCACCTTGGAAATGCTCTCCGACTCGTATCCGGTGGGCGTCGTTCCACCCAGCCAGCGACCGGTTTTCGCTAGCTCGCTCATATTGTCCCGAATCCGCTCGGCGATGGTCTCCCGCTCCAGTTGGGAAAAGACCGATGCAATGTACATCATTGCCCGTCCCATAGGCGTGCTGGTATCAAACTGCTCCCGAATGGAGATGAAATCAATCTCTCGCTCGTTCAGATCTTCAATCAGCTTGGCAAAGTCGCCGATGTTTCGGCTGATACGGTCCAGACGGTAGACGATAATGGCATCGATCCGTTGCTTCTTCGAATCCTGCATCATCTGCTTAAACTGGGGACGCTCCAGTGTACCGCCTGAGAATCCCTCATCCTCGTACACGAGTGCGGCATCTGCCTCCTGTCGGCTATACTGCGTGGCGATATATTGGCGGCAAAGCTCGATCTGATTCTCGATACTCTCACCCTTCCCCGTGAATTTGGATTTACGGGAGTAGATCACAAATTGCTTGCGATTGGATTTTTTCATAGTGCGCCTCCGATTGCGGTGTGATTGTTCCTATTATATGATGGCTACTCAATCGGATCAAGGGTAAATTTGGTACCGGACTGTGAATTTTATAGCAATTTTTTAGCAATTTTTTTGGAACACAACACGGTCCGTCTACATACAGAAACCGGGCATCGCAGCGCTATGGCTACGATGCCCGGGTTTATGTATATAATGTAGGGGACTTGCAATGCCGCTTTAGTTTATCAAGATAATCATTTGATAATACTTCTTTAAATCTTCAATGTTTATATCATACAGGCTAACATCACTCAAATCGAAAGCTCTTCTTAGTAAGGAACTTTAACTGCTTGGACATAAGGTCTCTTCCCTCAGCGATTTGTCTATTGATGTAATCCAGCCATTCCTCTCGGCTATTGGTATGTACCAACATCTCTTCGGCTTTGATGACTTCCTTCGGACGAATACTGTGCGCAATCGCATACTCCATAAGTGCCTTGCCTTTTTCAACATCGCCGGCGGTCATTGCTACTATTGCGTGATCCAAATCAATCGCATGACCGTCTCTTTGGCGACAACCGGAATCTTTTCGATTTTCCAGTTTCTGAGCAAAGTAATTCAAATCTGTCAACTGCTTAAAACCCACTTCAAACTGGCGCTTGGCAAGGGCCATCAACTTACGAAAATAATATTCAAACACTTCTGGCTGGAGTGCTATATCCAAATTCACTTCGTCTTGAT
Source organism: Clostridia bacterium (assembly GCA_017453085.1). GTDB lineage: Bacteria > Bacillota > Clostridia > Oscillospirales > CAG-272 > CAKSQF01. The sequence continues at coordinate 499 of JAFTKV010000266.1, read as the reverse complement.
CGACCAAGCAATATAGCAACGCTTCCTTGAAATTGGGGACTTCCGGAGAGGTTAGTCTACCCGACGGAATGTCATAATTGACGAGTGCTAAAGATTTCTTCCAAAGCGGGCAGATTCCAATATTCACGAATATTCCACCTACATTGCAGGGAGCTATTTCCATAATAGTCAAATAAAATCCATTGTCATCATACCATATTCGCTTACTGCTGTTGGAATATAAGCCCATATTACCCAGTACATCTTTGGCGGTTTGCTTAATAATAGATTGGTAATTATTCATACACACCTGCGTCATTTAAAGAAATCAACTTTTATGACATTATTTGAGTTATCTTCAATCGCAGCCTTGTTCTCGCCAAGAATTGATTGAGTCTAATCCTAATGCCTTCTCTGTCGAGAGAAATAAAAATGCATTCTATAACACAATATGAAAAAGAGGATTATTTTTCGAACCTGCGAGCCTTTTGACTTTTTCTTCTGAAAAATACAATTAATC
>JAFTKV010000265.1 GCA_017453085.1 Clostridia bacterium | reverse complement strand
GGGGCAGAGTACCGCACTCACCGTATAGCCGTTCCCCTCCAGCAGCGCTGTGGCAGGCGCGTAGGTCACCACCGCCGCACCTGCGGGAAGCAGGAGCGTATGCCCGTCCCGACACAGCCGCAGGGTCAATTCAATGGGCGGTATCCCCTTGCAAGGGATGAGCTCCAGCCTATCGGGAGAGACGGTCAGGCGAGCGATGCCGTTCCAATAGGTGCGGGAGGGAGTCGTTGCGCTTCTGCCCTGCAGAATGCGAGGGAAGCCGTCGGGATAGGTGATCTGCCGATCGGCAGGAAACAGCGGCGTTTCCACATCCTCGGGGGAGGCGGCCAGCAGGCGGGCGATCAACGCCTCCGCCCCCTCCCGACGGCTTACCGACAGAGGGATAGGCGGCTGTTCGGGCAGGGAAAAGCCCATTCGCCCCAGCAGCTTTGCTCCGCCCTCCAAACAGCGGGACAGCTGTTCCCGATCGCTCCCTGCCGTGCCCACCGCCATCGCTGCGGGGATGAGATGATGGGAGCAGAGCCTTCCGATCTGCCATTCCAGCACTCGGGAGGCAAGGCTGCCGTCGGGAGCGGGCAGGGGAAGAGTCAGTCTCCGGGAATCGGGGACGGCGGTGCTCCGCAGCTTTGCCAGCGCATCCTCCCGATTGGCGGCAAGCACGAAGGAAAGGGTCAGACGATTGCCGATCCAATCGCCGCCGATCAGACAGGAGGGGGTGGAAACGACTCCTTCGGCCGGACACGGAGAAATGGCGAAGATCGCAGGCAGCCCCGCCCTCCCCCTTGGGAACGGGGAGGGATCGGCGTGGGTGAAGGTCGATTCTCCCCCGCCTGCGGCGATCAGCAGGGTCAGCGAAGGGGCGTATTCCACCAAAAGGCAGAGTAGCGTCTGTCCGTCGATCTCCACCCGCTTCTCCTCCAATCGAGCGGCGGAGAGTGCAGGGCAGAGGAGAAAACGGAAACGGCAGACGGCAGAGTCGGCTCGCTCCAGCGTCGTGATCCAGCCGTGGAGAGTGCGGGCGATCTCGCAGGTGATCCTGCCGTCCGACAGCGTCAGCCTGCCCGCCTCCCGCTTTTGGACGGCGCGGGGGAGCGGGAGCAGCTTGTCCTCCCGCATCAGCAATATTCCCGATCCTCTTCCTTCTGTGAGGGGAGCGGCGTGGGAGATGGGGGCGGTCAGCGGAATGCCGTCCCGATAAAGGCAGATCCCCTGCCCCCCGGCGATCAACAGTCCGTTTGCCGCATCTCCCAATAGAAAGACCGACGGCAAGGTGAGCGTATTTACGGTCGCTCCCGTGGCAGGAAGGGGCAGCGCCCCGTCCTTGGCGGAATCGGGGCGGCGAGCGAGCAACGGAAGGAGCCCACGGCAGCGGGGCAGCTCCGCCAGACGCTCCGCAAATCCTCTCCGATGGACGGCACCCGCCAGCGCGATCAGTGATAGCGCAAGCCCGTCCACGGGGATCCGCTCCGGATGAGTGGGATCGGCAAAACCGCCTGCGGGAGCGATCCGTTGCAGCCGTCTCAGGTGAGACAGAGCGAAGCGGGGGCGGTCGCGTATGAGGAGGCATAGGAGGGGCGCGGTCGGCTGTTGCTGCGGATTACCGTCGGTGGCAGACAGCTCTTCCCATCCCGCCGCAATGGGACGGGGGGAGGAAAATAAATGCGGCCAGCCAAGCAAGCTGCTCATAGGCATCGCCGAGGTGGAAGAGGGCGGCTGATCGGCAGAAGAGCGGTGCCCCGGCTTCCGTCCCTCCCGCAAGGCGGAACGGACGGCACGGCGGGCGGCGTCGGTGAGCAGACCGTCCTCGGGCACGGGAAGCAGGCGGAGAGGAAGCAGATAGTCGGCAAGGGAGCCCTGCTCCGACAGAAGCAGACAGCGTCCCTTCTGCAGCTTGGCAGGGCAGAGGAGCCGATCCCACAGGGCGAGCTTTTGCCTTGCGTTTAGCCCTTGTGCGCTGTCCGAGGACAGCAGGGCGAATGCGGCAAGCCCTCCTGCGCCCGCAAGGCAGGTAAGGTGTCCCTCCCGCTTGCCCTCGGGGGTCAGCGTGTGGCAGAGGGTCAGCTCTTCGTCCAAAAGCAGCGTCAGATCCATTTGTGCGGACAGATGCGCCGTCCGATCGGACAGCGCCGACAGTGCGGGATTGCGGGCAGACAGCTCCTGCAGCCCTGCTTCTGCGGCGGCAAGACAGAGGGCGTACAGCCCTACTGCGGCGGTGTCCACCCGACTGTCCTTGTAAAATTCACCGGTTTGGCAATCGTAGCGGGCGTAGGGCAGACCGCATCGGGTAGGGAGCGACTCCAGCCGACTCAGCAGGGCATCGGTTCGCCGCTCCAGCGTGAAGAAATCGATCAGCCCCAGATCGCAGGCGAAGAGATCGGCGACAAGACAGCTGCCCAGCACCGCAGGCGTGGTGTAGGGAGCGTGCTCCCCCATGTCGGTGAGATAGGCAGGCGGGAGATGCGACCCTTTACCGGACGAATGGAGATAGGGGTACAGCTCGGCGGCAAGAGCGTAGCAGGCACCTCGGAGGGAAGGGGGAAGCTCTCCTCGAGGTGCGGATTCGGACAGCAGAAGGGGGGCGACGATCCACAAAAGCCCCAGCACCGACAGCGGTCTGCCGACGGCCACCACCGCTCCGCCGAAGGCCAGCGAAAGCAGGCAAAGCATCCGCGGATCCCGGGGACAAAAGTGGTCGAGCAGCTCCTTTGCAGGCAGGAGCGTGCGGGACAGGAACGCAGTAATTAACCGCTTGACGGCTGGGATCGTGTAGAGATAAAACTGCCGTCCGGGGCGAAGGGAGAGCAGAGCCGATGCGAAGAGATCGGCGGATGCAATCCCCCAGAGGAGGAGCAGATAGAATGGCGACAGCCCTGCCGCCACGGATCCGAACAGGAGAAGCATTCGAAGTAAGGGCAGCAGCAGGCGCAGAACGGGAAGTGCGGACGGCATTGTTCGGATCGTCTGCGGGCTGAGGAGCGGTTGCTGCTTGCAATCAGCGTACAGCGGTTGTGCCATCAGCCGCGGGGACAGCGATCTTTCCTCTGCGAGGGCACAGATCGCCGACCTGCGATAGATCCCCCATCCGGCTGAATCGGCGGCCACGTTGGCTTTTTGCAGCAGGCATTGGCGGAGGACGTCCAGCCTGTCTGCGGGATAAGGGGAGCGAGAGGGGCGCAGAAATACCAGCGCATCGGAGGGGCAGAGGGGATGGAAGAGAGCGGCAGCCGCCTCCTCCCTTCCGCCGGGCAGCAGCACGCCGCCCGACGGCAGCAGCAGGATCGCCTCGGGGGCTTCGGGGAGCGTTTGCAGATGGTGTTCCACCGCCATCGCTACTTTGGAGAGGGGCGGCGAGCCGATCCATTGCCGCCTGCTCCGCTTTTTGGGGGTGTACCGACGGGGCAGGACTTTTACGGTGATGGTGGCACCCGCCTCGCGGGACAGCACCTCTGCCCGTTGGGTCAACCGAGAGATCTTTGCTTCCTCTTTGCTGTCGGTGGCCGCCCCGCCGTCGGGGAGCGTCAGTAGCAGGAGGCTGTCCTCCCCCGTTTGGACGGCGTGACTGCGCGCCTCCTCCAGGGCGGTGTCTGCAGAGCGCAGCTGTGCCACCCACACCGTCAGGATCGAGTGACCGCCGCTCTCCTCCAGCAGCGGAAGTGGCGCATCGGGCAGGAGCCTTTGCAGGATCGCCGCCCTGCACAACAGTCCGCCCGCAATTACCGCAGGAAGTGTCGGCAGCATCAGCCAAAGCACTCTCGCAGGAAGCCACAGGATTGCCCCGCACAAAAGGGAAATTGCGGGCAGAGCGGCTCCGATGGGCAGGCAGATCAGCACCCAGGACGGAGCTTTGCGCCGTTCTCCCTGCCACAGAAGGGCGGCACAGGTGGGGGACAGACGGTGTCGCTTGGCAAATCGGGCAAAATCACTGCGAAGCCGTCTGCGGGTGGGTGCATCGGACAGACGGTAGAATTCCTTTTCCGCCAGCGGCGGATGATAAGGAGAGAGCCGCTGGGACAGCGCAAGAGGATCGACCTCTCTCAGGGCGGCGATGAGCCCACGATGTCTTTCTTCGGTGAGCGTGCCCGCACTCTTCAGCCGATCTGCCATAGCGGTCGCACGCCTCATCAGTCGCCCGATGGCGCGGGGCGAGGTAGCAAAAAACGCCCGAGCCAATTCCTCGGCGGTGGGGGTATCGGTCTCTGTACATCGCAAATAGCGGCAAAGACTGCGCCGCCAAAAGAGCCGTCGATACCACCGCATGATGGTAGCTTTCATAAAAAAACACTCCCCTACTTGGATGAATATCCATAGTATGGGAGTGGAAAAGATAGTTTATTCAATCGGAAGAGGGTAAGTTTCCCGATTGCCGTTCTGGGTCACGGTGACCGTGCGGGGCAGGTAGTCGTCCCACTCTACGAAGGTGAAGCGGATCTCGGTCCCGTGATAGCCGATGCAGGCGTCCTCCTTGGAGTACCACAGCACTCTGCAGCCTGCGTAGGCTGCCCGCTCGGCAAGGGTGTGTGCGGTGTTGTAATCCTCCTCTGCAGGCTTGGGCAGGATCAGAAACTCCAGATGTCCCTCCTTTAGCAGTCGGGTGACCGAGGCGATCTGCCGATAACGGTAGTGGGTCAGCACCAGCGTGTCCGTGCGGATCATCGGATCGGTTTCTCCTGCCGTAGCGGCGGCAGAGAGGAATGCGTATCCGCCCGCAGAATGATCGATCAGCATTACCCGAGTCCCCTCGGTGACGGCAATGCAGCCGTTCTCGCCGTCCGAGATCAGCTCGGTGCTTTGCCGATCCAGCAGTGCATAGCCCTGCAGCGTACAGTATCCGCCTGCCGACAGCAGAAAGGCTACTGCCACCGCCAGCGTCAGAGGGCGGGTCTTGCGGAAAAGGCAGAGCAGGAGAACGGCGACCGTCGCCGCTGCCGCCATCCATTGGATCGGGGGATAGCTCATCGGAAGCAGCAGATGATCGCTGCCGCCGAAGAATTTGCCTGCCGTCTGCAGGATAGCGCTGAGCAGGCGGATAAGCAGCGCGGGAGCGGTTGCCAACGGCGCAACGGGAGAGAGAAGCAGGAGCAGCGGAGCCAGGTAGAGCAGTCCCGTGACCAGCGGCACCAGCAGCAGATTGGCAAGGGGAGAGAGGATCGCCCATTCCTCAAAGTACCACACCGAAAAGGGGAGGGTGAACAGCGTTGCCGCGCCGGTTACGGTCAGGGCAGACAGTGCCCATCGGGGCAGCGCGGGGAGCGATTGCATCCGTGCGGTCAGAGGAACGGCGATCAGCAGAATGCCGAAGGTGGCAAAGAAGGAGAGCAGCAGACCCACGTCCAGCACCGACTCGTGCGAGAGCAGGCAGATCGTTGCCACCGCCGCAAACAGGGAGGTCAGGGGATCCTGCCGTCTGCCAAAGTGATAAGAGACCAGCAACAGCAGGGTCATTCCGCCTGCACGGTAGACCGACGGCGATCCCACCAGCAGCATATAGAACAGCAGGATGGGAAACAGTACGGGAAAGCGCAGACGGCGGGGCAGATGCAGCTTTTTGAAGATCCACAGCAGACTGCCGCACAAAATGCTCAGATGCAGACCGCTGACCGCCAGCGTGTGGGAGATGCCCAGATTGCGAAAGCGGTCGGACAGCTCGTCGGACAGTCCCGATTTGTCGCCGGTGAGCAGGGCAGTGACCAGTCCTGCGTCGGTATCGCTGAGATAGGGATAGAACCGTCTGCCCAGCCATTGGCGAAGTGCAGCAAAAACGCCGTCAGCGGAATGGGGATCATTTGCCAGTAGACGGTAGCCCTCCACATCGGCCGCCGCCTCAAAGAAGATGCCTTGGGAGTAGTCGTAGCACTCGGCAAGTGTCTTCCCGTCCGGAGAGAGCACGGAAAGCTCTGCGGTCAGCGCGATCCGATCCCCTACGGCTGGTCGGGCAGCGTAGGGAAGGCGCACTCTGCCGGTGATCTCCATCTCCTGCCCGTCGAAGCTGTGGAGGGTGGTAAGCAGCGAGGTGGAATAGGCGGTGGAGGATTCGATCTCTTGAACCGTCAGGATCGCCTCGCCCGATTTGCCGTCGTAGGGGTCGGCCACCCGATGCAGGCCGTACTGATCCACCCGATAGGCGGAGCCGAATGCCAGCGCAGCGGCGGTCAGTAGTCCTGCTGCGAAAAACAGCCCCCGTCGCAAGCGGGATCCGGATTGCGCAAACCAAAACCCCGCGCCCAGCGTGATCATAGCAGCAAAAATAGCACCAATGCAGAGCGGCAGTGCATAGGCACTGCCGCAAAACAGGGCTGTGAACAGCAAAAGCAGGAACAGGGCAGAGGAGACCGCCAATGGTCGGCGAAAAAGCCCGTTCAGGGATTATTTTCCGCTGACCTCGTCCAGCAGAGCAGTGCCTGCCTTGAAGGAAACGCCCTTACCTGCGGGAATGTCGATGGACTCGCCGGTCTTGGGATTCACGCCCTTGCGAGCAGCGCGCTCCTTCACACGGAGAGCACCGAAGCCGGTGATGGAGATCTCGCCGCCGGAAGCCAGCTCCTTGGTAGCAGCGGTGAGCATTGCGTCCAGTACGGCTGCACAATCCTTCTGGGTCATGCCGGTAGCTTCGGCAGTAGCACGGATCAGTTCTTTCTTGTTCATAGGTCAAATCTCCTTTATTTGTTATTGGATATCCCTATTATAGCACAAAATCTCCGCTTTTTCACCCCATTTCCCCGCAAAAGTCGATTTTTGTAGCATCGCACAAGAGAGCCGCCTACTTTTCGTACGATTTGACGAAAAAAGAAGCGAGAAAAGCGAAAGAACCGCCGAAAGGCGGTTCTTAAGGGGGGGTAAGAATCGGTTTTTATGTTGGAGGCATCTCCGCAAGACCAGAATTTCCCTTCGGGAGCAGCCTCGGTATGGGAGTGCCGTTCCTGATACTCGAATCTGATGTCGATTCCGTACTCGGTGGGGCATCCGATAGCGTTTTGCAGAGCGGTGCAATCCAGCGCTTCGATGGAACGACCAGTTCCCGCGAAAACAAGTTGGTCTACGGAGTTGCGGGTGTCCAAGAGCTCAAAGCCCAGCCCGGTGAGATAGGTAGCCAGTGCCTCTTCCATTTCGGTGGTGGTGTTTTGATACAGCCAAACCGTAAAGGCATATTTGGTGTCGGGATAAGACAGAGGATCACCGTAATTATAGCGAACCGTTCCGGGGCGGGGGAGATCCATAGTTACCAGCGTCGAAGCCGTCCAAATGATATCGGGGCGATAGAAGTCCTCCTTCAGCCACAGTCCTTGATCGATATAAAACTGTGCCGTGCCTTCTGGATAAACGTACCCGTCGGGGATCTCACAAGGATGGATCAGATGGGCAATGAGGGCGTTGGGGTCGTCAGTGACGGCGGGAGTGGTTTCTGCGGTGGTGGTATCAGCCTCCCCACGACGTCCGGCGGCGGGATTCGCCTCCGCGCAGGCAAAAAGAGAGAGAAGAAGGGTTGCTGACAGAATGAGAGATAGGATTGTTTTCATAGGCGAACTCCTTTTAGTTTATTCTATAGGAAAATGCTCAATCGTTCCGGCCATTTCGTGGCGGGCGTGGGAGATGGTAATGCCTGCCTCCTCGGTGATGCCGATGGCAGCTTGCAGAGCATCCAAGTCGATTGCCTCGATCTGTGCCTTGGTTGCCGCAAAAATCGGTTCCTCCTCCGAGCCGAGCTTAGTATCTTCCCAGCCCTGTTCTGCCAGATAGGCATACAGCGCAGTAGCTTTGTCGAAATTGGGGGTGAAGCAGAACTGCACGGCGTATTCTGCATCGGGATCATCGGTGAATCTGACTTCGATGATGACCTCGCCGCTCTTGTAAACGGAACCGATATCGTAGACCGCGCTGATTTCCCAGATCAGATCGGGGCGCACGAAGTCGGCGGGAAGATTCACGCCGATGTCGATGTAATGCTGCGCCGTACCGTCGGGATAGCTGTATCCGTCGGGGATAAGGTAAAGCGGCGTAGCTTTAGAAGAAACAGCTTGCGAATAAACGGCTTGCTCTGCCTCCGAACAAGCAAAAAGGGAGAGAAGAAGGAGGCTCAAAAGAAGGAAGCACAGAAGTCGGCGAAAAAACAAAATGCGGGTTCTTTTCATGGGGCATACCTCCTGAAATGGGATTGGAAACAGAGTTAATAATCTCCATTTCTATTATATCAGAATCAAAGCCCGCTGTCAATACAGCAGATTTCACAATATTTCAATGTTTTTTTGTTCAAACCGACGATGCAAAAAAAATCCCCGCAAAAATCCCGTTTTCCTATTGCAAAAGGGTGAAATCTATGATAAACTATAAAAAGAGTATATTTTACCGAACAGGAGAATAATCATGGCAAAAAAACAGGTTCGTGACGACATCGTTGCCCGTGCGGACGACGCATACGGCAGCAGCAATTACGCCGAGTACGTAGTAGAGAAAAAGGTAGAGGGTCAGTACAAGATGCAGAGAATGCTGATGCTTCTCAGCTATCTGGGCGCTTTCGTGCTGATTTTGATTGCGGTAATCCTTTTCAATAACGCAACGCAGCTGGGCATTATCGCCATTCCGCTGTTTGCATTGGCTCCCACCGCCGCGTGGATGCTTTACTTCTTCACTTGGCCCGCAGTTTCCATCGAGTACAGCTTCACCGTAGACGCCAGCGTCCTGACCGTGGAAAAGGTCATGGGCGGCAAGAAAAAGGTCAAGCTCTTCGAAACCAAGGTGAAGGATCTTTCCCTGATCGCTCCCTACGACGAGGACTACCGTGCTGAGGCGGATGGCTTTGCCGCAGACGAGCGGGTGGAAGCAGTTCCTTCTATGGATTGCTACGACCTCTATTTTGCGCTGCACACCGCAGAGGACGGCAAGAAGACCATCGTCTTCTTCCAGGCAACTACGCAGTCGCTGAAGGCACTGAAGTATTACAACAGCTCCGCCATCGTCATGCGCGAGACCAGCAGATAATGAAACGAAAGTACCGCCCTCGGGCGGTGCTTTCGTTTCTGCGGAGCGGTAGGGTTGGTGCGAACGATTCTCTCCAACCGTCACCTTGGTGCAGACCGTTCCCCGTTTTCGCCGTAGGGCAGGGGCTTGCTCCTGCCGCGCCGCCGCAGGCGGCATCGAACAATCCGCACCAACCGTCACCTCGGTGCAGACCGTTCCCCGTTTTCACCGTAGGGCAGGGGCTTGCTCCTGCCGCGCCGCCGCAGGCGGCATCGAACAATCCGAGCCAACCGTCACCTCGGTGCAGACCGCACGGACGGGAGAAGCAAGTCCTCCTCTACCGAGGGTGGTTCAAAGCTATTGCCCCTGCGACGAAAAAGTGAATAAAAATTGTATAATTTGTAAAAAACTGTTGCAAAGCATCGGCTTATCTGTTATAATAAGAATAACTTCCTCGAAGCGCGTGGCTTCAGGAAAATGATTTTTTGAGGAGAGAAACTGTATGGACAAGTTTTTCAAGATCAAGGAGCGGGGCTCCAATATCCGTACCGAGATCATCGCGGGTCTGACTACCTTCTTTGCTATGGCGTATATCGTAGTCGTCAACCCTAACCAGATCGTCGGCTTTATGCACATGGAGCCCGGCGCTGACCCTGCGTTCCAGAGCATTTGGAATGCGGTTTACATTGCGTCGCTGCTGGTTGCCGTAATCGGCACTCTGCTGATGGCGTTCTATGCGAAAATGCCTTTTGCGCAGGCATGCGGCATGGGTCTGAATTCCTTCTTCTTCGTTTCCTTTGTTCTTCCCGCAATGCTTAGCGGCAGTGACGTAGTGGACGGCTATCAGGCAGGTCTGGTCATCATTCTGGTGTCCGGTTTGGTCTTTATGATCCTTTCGCTCACCGGTCTGCGAACCTACATTGCAAAAGCGTTGCCCGATTGTCTGAAGAAGGCAATCTCTGCAGGTATCGGTCTGTTTATCGCTTTCCTGGGCTTCCAGAACGTAGGCATCATTCAGAGTAACCAGTACACGCTGGTACAGTTCGTAGATATTCACGGTGCGCTGGAAAGCGGCAAATTTATGGAACTGGCTCTGCCCGCTCTGCTGGCTCTGCTGGGCTTTTTGACCATCGCAGTTCTGGAAAAGTTCCGCGTAAAGGGCGCAGTGCTGATCAGCATCGCAGGCATTTCCGTCCTGTACTATCTGTGCACTTGGACGGTTCCTTCTCTTGATATGAGCCAGATCGGCCAGTCCTTCAAGGACTTTGGTCAGATCGGCATCACCGGCGTGTTCCAGGCACAGTCCTGGAAGGATGCCTTCACCGGCCCCGTGATCGGCGGCGTGCTGTCTGCGGTTATGCTGATCGTTACCTTCTGTCTGGTGGATATGTTTGACACCATCGGTACCCTCTACGGCACCGCTTCCCAGGCAAATCTGCTGGATGACAACGGCGACCCCATCAACGTAGACAAGTGCATGACCTGTGACTCGGTTGCAACGGTTACCGGTGCAGTCTGCGGTACCTCCACCTGTACTACCTTCGTTGAGTCTGCAGCAGGCGTTGGCGCCGGCGGCAGAACCGGTCTGACCTCGTTGGTCACCGCTATCTGCTTTGCGATCTGCCTCTTCCTGTCTCCCTTGGCATCGGTGGTTCCTGCCTGTGCAACCGCTCCTGCGCTGATCTACGTGGGCGTTCTGATGATGAAGGGCTTTGCGAAGGTCGATATGGACGATTTGCGCTCCTCCGTCCCCGCATTCCTGGCGCTGATCATGATGCCCCTCACCTACTCCATCTCCAACGGTATCGGTATCGGCGCGATCGCTTATACGCTGATTGCCCTCTTCACCGGTAAGTACACCAAGAAGGATATTCCGATCACTATCATTTCGATCCTGTTCGTGCTGAAGTTTATCTTCGTTACGATGTAAATTGAACCAATCACCCGATGCGGATGCATCGGGTGATTTTTTTAGGTTGAGAGTTGTCCGGCAGTTACGAATTCGTATCCCTCTACCAGCAGCCATGGGATTACCTGCCGCAGGGCGGCGGGCGTGTGGCTGTTCCCTGCCACCCAGTCGTGGAAGAGGATGATGTCCCCGTCCGACGCCTCCCGCTGTACAGCCCGCAAAATGTTGGACACCGGATTCAGCGCCCAGTCGCGGGTGTCGATGCTCCAGAGCACCAGACGGTAACCGCCGTCCATAGCCGCCGCCTTCACCGAGGTGGTGACCACTCCCTCGGGCGGACGGAATAAGGTAGGGGAGATGCCAGTGAGATCACGGATCAGCGCATCGGTGCGGGCAAGCTCGGCTGCCAGCGTGGAGGCGTCCATCTTCTGCAGATGAGGGTGCGAGTAGGTGTGATTGCCGATCTCGTGTCCCTCCCGCACGATCCGCCGAAGCAGATCGGGGGATTTTTCTGCATTGACACCCACGATAAAAAAGGTGGCTTTTACGTCGTATTCCTGCAAAATGTCCAATATTTCGGCGGTATATCGGTCGGAAGGCCCGTCATCGAAGGTGAGGGCGATCCGCTTGGCACCGCCGTTTTCCTTAGCCGTGATCGGTACTGTGCCGCCCGTCGGCAGCATCAGCCCCGGCAGGAGAACCGCCAGCAGGAGCGCGCAGATCCTTCGTCCGATCAGTCCCACAGCTCGGTCAGCTTACCGAAGCGGTAGCCTTCCTCCTCCAGAGCGGTCAGCAGGCGATCCATGATCGCCGCATTGGTGGCGGAGGTGGGATGCAGCAGCATGATCTCGCCGTTGTGGGTGTGGGAGAGGATCTTCTGCAGTGCCGCCTCCTCGCTCATCTGACGGTTGTTGTCCCAATCGGCGTAGGCGAAGGACCAGAAGACGGTCTTATAGCCCATGGATTTTGCATACTCCAGATTTTGCTTCGAATACCGCCCTTCGGGGGGACGGTAGATCTTGGGCATCTCACAGCCGGTCAGCTCCTTGTAATGCTCCGCCAGCGTGGTCAGCTGCTCGGCGAAGGCTTTTCGGTCGCTGATCTTGGTCATGTCGGGATGCCGTTTCGTGTGGTTGCAGACCAGATGCCCCTCTGCCTGCATCCGCTTCACCAGCTCGGGGGCACGAGTGATGAGATTATCTAAAATGAAGAAGGCACCGGGCGCGTTGTGCTTGTGCAGTTCGTCCAGAATCTTCTCCACGTTACCGTTTTCATAGCCGGCGTCGAAGGTGAGATAGATGACCTTGTCATTTTTATTTATCGAGCGGTCCAGATAGTAAGCGTCGTAGTCCTCTATCCACCGTTGTTCGCTGTCCAGCACCGGCGGAGTGTGGGTACTGTTGTTTTTGCAGTACCAATTATAGGGAGTGGTATCGCCTGCGGCATAGATCCGTGCGGGAGACAGCAGACCGCCGATCAGTGCCAACACGAGGCAGAGAACTCCTTTTTGAGAGTGTTTCATCGTATGACCATACCTTTCGTGGATTCCATGACGGCGGTTTGGAAAAATGATATCGCCGTATTGAAATTTTGCGCTTTTTTTCAGAAAAATTACGATGAAAATCTTGTATTTTGCGGTGGTTTGTGCTATAATACGATTCTGGACTGTCGGGGGATCGGTTTCTGCGGAATGAATGAAAAAATATTCATATATTATGCATAAATATTCATTTTCCCTATTGCATTTTGAATAAAAATGCGGTATAATAGGTTATTATGAATCATCTTCCGCTTCCTTGGCTATTCCTTGTCCGAGTGGATTATTTGCGTGGCAAGTATTTGCCGCGCTATATGAAAATTTTGAAGATTCCAAAGGAACTTTTTTAAAAGTTCCTTTGGCGGAGTCCGAGGCAGAGCCTCGGAGGAGGATATATTTATGAAAATTCGTGTAGGAATCGTCGGTGCGACCGGATATGCGGGTGCCGAGCTGGTTCGTCTGATTTTAACTCATCCGGCGGCAGAGCTTACCGCTATCTCCTCGGTTTCCTTTGAGGGAAAGAAGATCTCCGAGGTTTACCCCAATCTGGCAAAGGTGTGTGAGATGGAGCTCACCGATGCCGCTAAAATGGCAGAGGCGTGCGACGTGGTGTTCGCCGCTTTGCCTCACGGTCTGTCCGAGCCGCTTGCGGCGGAGTGCGCCAAGACGGGCGCGCTCCTCATCGATCTCGGTGCAGACTTCCGTCTGGAGGATGAGGCGGACTACCAAAAATGGTATCAGAAATCCTATTCCTGCCCCGAGTTGCATCAGGATGCGGTTTACTGCATTCCCGAGCTGCACCGCTCGCAGGTGAGTCAGCAGAAGATCATCGCCAACCCCGGCTGCTATCCCACCTCCATTGCGTTGGGACTTGCCCCCGCACTCAAGGGCGGTCTGATTGAAACAGCAGGCATCGTTATCGACTCCAAGTCGGGCGTTACCGGCGCAGGCCGAGGGCTCACCCAGGGCACTCACTATCCCGACACCAACGAGGCCTTTGCCGCCTACAAAGCAGGCGTGCACAGACACACCCCCGAAATCGAGCAGACCCTCTCTCATCTGGCAGGGAAGGCGATGCAGATCACCTTCGTCCCCCACCTGCTTCCCATCAACCGAGGCATCGAGTCCTCCATCTACTGCAGGATGAAGACCGATCTGGCGGCCATCCACGCAGCATATTGCGACTTTTACAAGGACGAGCACTTTGTTCGTGTGCTCCCCCTTGGCTCTTACTCCAACGTGAAGAATGTGCGGATGTCCAACTACTGCGACATCTCCCTCCACGCCGACGAGCGGACGGGCACGCTGATCGTCTCTGCCGTCATCGACAATATGTTCAAGGGCGCCGCAGGACAGGCCATTCAGAATATGAACCTGCGGATGGGTCTTGCTGAGACCCTGGGCATTGATATGATTCCCCCTGCAATCTGATTATTCCCGAAAGGATCTACCATCATGAAACTCACCGAGATCAAGGGTGGCGTATGTGCCGCCAAAGGATTCCGTGCCGCCGGTATGCACTGCGGCATTCGGAAGAATACCAGCAAAAAGGACATCGCGCTGATCGTTGCCGACAAGCCCTGTGCGGCGGCAGGCGTGTATACGCAGAATAAAGTTTTTGCCGCACCCGTTGGCGTAACCCGTGCGCACCTTGCAAACGGATACGCACAGGCGGTCATCTGCAACAGCGGCAACGCCAACACCTGCAACTCCGATGGCTACGACAAGGCAGAAGCCACCTGCAAGGCAGTCGCAGAGGAGCTGGGCATCGCAGCGGACGACGTCATCGTTGCCTCTACCGGCGTTATCGGCGTTCCGCTCCCTCTGGAGCCCATTCTGGCGGCCATCCGTCCCCTCAAGCACGCGCTGTGGAATTACGAGGAGGCAGGCGATGCGGCGGCAACTGCCATCATGACCACCGACACCAAGAAGAAGGAGTTCTCCTACTCCTTTGAGCTGGCAGGAAAGACGGTAGCACTGGGCGGCATCTGCAAGGGAAGCGGCATGATCGAGCCCAATATGGCGACTATGCTGGGCTTTATCACCACCGACGTTGCCATCACTCCCGAGCTGCTCCACAAGGCGCTGAAGTATGCTATCAGCGACACCTTCAATATGGTCAGCGTAGACCGTGACACCTCCACCAACGATATGGTCACCGTCCTCGCATCCGGCTGTGCGGAGAATCCTCTCATCGACACCGTGGGCGAAGACTACGAGACCTTCAAATCCGCGCTGTACCTCCTCTGCCGTTCTATGGCAATGGCAATCGCCGCCGATGGAGAGGGTGCAACCCGTCTGCTGGAATGCACCGTTTCGGGCGTTGCCACCCACGAGGATGCCAAAGTGCTGGCGAAATCGGTGATCCGCTCCTCGCTGGTGAAGGCGGCGATGTTTGGCGCAGACGCCAACTGGGGACGTATCCTCTGCGCGCTGGGCTATGCCGGCGTAGAGATGGACCCCGACAAGGTAGACGTCTCCTTCCGCAGCTGCGAGGGATCGATCCCCGTCTGCGTGAACGGTCGCGGCATCCCCTTCGACGAGGATGTTGCCAAGAAGATTCTCACCCAAAAGACCATTTACATCGACGTGAATATGAACAGCGGCGCAGAATACGCCACCGCTTGGGGTTGCGATCTCACCTACGAATACGTTCGCATCAACGGCGACTACAGAAGTTGAGAACATATTTTGATTTAGGCAGACCCTAGCCAAGGAGAGGGGGAGAAGGAACCATCTCAAACGCCGAAGTTTCCTTCTC
>JAFTKV010000264.1 GCA_017453085.1 Clostridia bacterium | reverse complement strand
GAGTCTTTTCGCCCAGTGCTACGATCACCGAGTCGTCCTCTCGGCTGCTGCACTTCATCAGAGCCCAGACGGTGTAGGTGCCCGCCTTCTGAATATCTACGGTAAAGTACATCTTTGCAGTCGTGCTGGCAGTCACGTTGGTTTCGGAATAGCTGGAGCCTGCGTTGGGTCCGAAGAACATACCGCCGCCGTAGATGCCGGCCGTTTCCATCCATGCGTAACCCTTGCCGTCGGTACTCTCCTTGGTGGAGGCATACTCGGACTGCTCCAGAGCCGTCTCGACCTCAATGATGATATTGCCATCGCCATTGGCGGTAAATGCGCCGTTGCCGGTAGTCTTGGGTGCGCTGTAGCTGTAAACCTCCAGGCTGCTGACGATCCAGCTGCCCGAGAGCTTCAGCGCAACGATACCGCTCTCGTCCGCTTCTGCGACGAAGAAGTAATGCTTCACGCCTCTGTCCGAGCTGATACCGGACAGGCAGATCGCATCGCCTGCAGTAATGCTCATATTCTCCGCCTTGACAGTGCCCGTGGGATCACCTACCGCTACGGTGAAGGCGTACTTCCCTGCACCGGGCCGCTGCAGCTTGAGGAGGACGTCCTGTGTGCCGTAGAGGAAGCCTTTATCCACGTTGGGGCACTTGGATGCCGAGGAGCGATACGCCGCGCTGACGGCGGATACGGCGCTCCAGACCCATCCGTTCTGGGTCAGCGAGCCTGCGGTGTTGTCCACCTTCACGTAGCCCGTATGAGCGTTGTTGCCGGAGGGTACGAAATCGTACATTGCAGAATACTGATTCCAGCTTACGTCCGCAAATGCGATCTCGGGAAGGTTCGCCACGGGAGCGTGCTCCCAAGCGATCGTATTATAGGTCTCGGGGGCATCCAATCTGGACGCTGTGTCGAGATCCTGAGTAAATACCATCTTATCAAATGCCTGCAAGGAGTTGGACATATAGATGCGGATGGTGTGCCAACCGGGCTCGTCGATGGTAATGTTCATCCGCAGCTCCTCGATGTGAAGCTTGATCATATTACCCCAAGCGCTATGGTCGGCGTCGTCAGCGGTGGTCGTGCCGCTGAGATACTTGATGTCCGAGCCGTCCAGCGACCAGCCGGTGCGGCAGTAGGACTTACCGCTTGCCGATTCGTTGAGCGTAGGCAGACGGTAGAAGGTGCCGTAATACAGGCCGGTGTTAGTAAAGTGGATCTTGTATTCCAGATATGGCGATTCTGTGGTGAGATTCTGGGTCAAACGGACGTTTTCGAAGCCGTTGTTCTTCTCGGACAGTGCCATCATCACGCCACCGCTTCTGCCCAGACCGTCGATGTACTTCCACTCAAAGCCGCCCTGCTTCTTATTCTCTGTGAAGTGCTCCGCTTCGATGGAAACCAGACCGTTCTCCTCGTAATAGCCCTTCACCGTTTCCTTGGCGGGATCCAGTGCATGCTTTGTGGCATTGAGACTTGCCGTCGATGTATTGCCCAGATCGTCGGTCAGGGAGAGGGTGCCCGTCTTGGTCTGACCTGCGGTGAAGGCTTCCCAATCGATGGAGAGGAAATATCTGTCCTCCACACCAACGGTGCCCTCGTAGACTACATTTTCGCCGACGGTCTTGCCGGTGAGGCGTTCACCCTTAGAATTGGTGACGATCACGTATGCGGGAGCAGTCAGTGCCCACGCTGCATCGGCGGTTCCCTTGTTGAACAGATCCATGAAGCGGATATCATCGTTCAGACTGCCGAACTTCAGCGTCACGGGATCCGTACCGGTCTGACCTTCTACGGAAAGTCCGACACCGCCCGTAGCCTGTGCCATAGAGGAGCGTTTTACATCGGGTGCGCCCTCGGGCTGAGGCATCTTGGAGTTGTAGGGGTTCATGATCTTATCCCATTTGCCATCCATCAGCTGCTTGTTGAAATACTCGATCTCGGCAAGGATCTGATAGTACGCAGCCTCGGACAGATCCGCATACGCATTGGCGGCTGCATATCTGCCTTGAGCATAACACAGATGGTTCATTTCCTTATACACGTGCTTCTGTACGCTGAGGAGATAGGAATAGATCGTATAATGGAAAATTTCGTAATAAGACGCCTTTTTCCCCTCGGGAAGGCTGTTATAGATCTTCAGCGATTTATCGTAGACCTTGGTCAGCTGATCGATGACAATGAATCCCTCGCTGCCAAAATTGACCACGCTGTAATCGTAATTGCCCTTATCCGTATGTTTATCGATGACCTCGGGATAGAAGCTGCGCATCATCTGATAGAAGTTGGTGAGGGTGGAGGCAAACTGCTTGGAGTCATCGCCCGAAAGCCCGAAGGACTCCTGCAAGAACTGAACCGTATATTCCTCGGTGTTGTGCTCGGTGTGGGAATCCACGTCCCAGCCAAGCTCCATAAAGTAGTCCACCTTGAACTCGGCGGGCTTGATATCGCCTACGTTCAGCACCCAGATGTGATCGGTGCCGGTATAGTAGGACTTGCGCATTTCCTCCGCCATAATGGTGAGAGGTGTATTGCTGATCCACAGATAGCTGGCGGGACGTCCCCAGTAGAATACGTGGTAATACATACCGAATCGGCTGTAGTTTTCCTTATCCGCATCCGAAACGGTGGAGCGGATGTAGCCGTGGTTGTCCTCGGCGTACATCAGACAGCAATCCGAAGGAAGTCCGATATCGTACTTGAAGTATTCTGCGGCTTCCTTGTATACGCAGTATGCGGTCTCGAACTTGATCTTCTCGCCGGTCTTTTCCTCGTACTTCTTTTCGTACTTGGCAAGGATCTCCAGCTGGGCTTCCACCGCTTTCTTGACTACGGTTGCCTTGCCCTTGTAGGATTTATCAGCGAGCGCAGAGCAGTTGATGCCCGAATCGTGTACACCGCGCAGACCGATCATATACACGTTCTCGAAGAGATAGTTGCGGGCAACGCTCTCTTCCCAGTAAGCGTTCATCGCTTCGGCATTAACGGTATAGTCGTAGGAGGAATGCCAGCTTCCGCCAACCATCTTGAGGCCGTATTTGCCTTGATTGGCCTTGCACCAGGCCTCCCATTCGCCCTCGTTGTTTCGCAGGAGCATTTCACAGTGGCTGGCGGACATCACGATACCGTATTCGTCAGCCAGCTCTGCATTATAGGAGATACCGGTCTTGGGATTGAGATACTTATTGAATGCGTCTGTGCCCGAAGCGGAGTGCATACCGGGCCACAGAATGTTCGCCTTCAGACGAAGGAGCAGCTCGTACACGTGGGCGTATACGTTGGCACCGGGCTTGCCGGGAGCCTTTTTCGTCGCAAACTGAGCTGACCATTCGGTGAAGTTTTCCTCGTCGTTCAGGAAGATACCGCGATACTTCACGTCGGGCTTTTCCACCTGCGACAATGCTGCTACGGGCAGCTCGATCTTATCCTTGTATTCGATCTCCACATCGCTCCAGTAATACCAGGGCGAGACGCCGATCTGCTCGGACAGTTCGTAAGCCCCATAGATCGTGCCGCGCTTATCGCTGCCTGCGATGACGACCGCCTTCTCCACGCCTTCTACGGGATTCTCCACGACTGTGATGGAGTATGCCTCCCACTGCCCCTTGATATCGTCTACGCCGATGATGCCTGCAGCTTCCATGGAATCGATCAATGCGCTGTGTCCCAGCGTACCAATGATCACGGCAACCTTTGCACCCTTCAGCTCCTCTGCCGTGTACACCAGGGAGGGCTTCTTGTCGGTGACCCGCTCAAAGTCCTTCTGCAGGTCGCCTACGGCGCGAACGGTCTGCTTATAATCCGCAGCATCCACGTAAATGACGGGTGCGGTGCTTGCATCGTACAGCAGGATCTGCTCGCCCTGATAAAGAGAGTCCGCAGGATCTTTTTTCGGTACGGATTGCGTAGTAGCAGTGGTGGTATCGCTGCTACTGCTATCGCTTTTACAGGAAGCTAAGATCGGTAACACGGTCAAAGCTGCCAGCAGAAACGACAGTGCTTTGGTTAAAACGCTGTTTTTCATATATACCTCCAAGGGGTTGATGGTACAATTATAACGAATCTCATCGGATCTGTCAACGACTATCCGACGAAAAAAGCGTTTCTTGAAAAAAACAATAAAGATTTGCTCAATTTTTACAATCGCATAAAGATAATAGCATAATATTGCAGCACAAAACTTCCGAACTTCGTTTTAATTACTGCACATTCTTGTTGATTAATTGAAAATTTTTGTCATTTCCACATACACGTATTGAAAATTGATATATAATGTGATATTATTAATTTATACTAATGTAAAGGAGATATTTCCATCATGTACATTCCCGCAGACGACCGTTACAGAAAACAGCCCTACCGCAGATGTGGCAGAAGCGGCATCAAGCTGCCCGCCATCTCCCTTGGTCTGTGGCACAACTTCGGTGACATCACCCCCTTCGGCGTGCAGAAGGACATCCTTCGCACCGCCTTCGACAACGGTATCACCCATTTTGACCTTGCCAACAACTACGGCCCTCCTTACGGTGAGGCAGAGCGCAACTTCGGTATCCATATGGATCGCGACTGGCACACCCACCGGGATGAGCTGCTGATCTCCACCAAGGCAGGCTACGATATGTGGCAGGGTCCCTACGGCAACGACGGCTCCCGCAAGTATCTGATTGCCAGCCTGGACCAGTCGCTGAAGAGAATGCATCTGGACTACGTAGACATCTTCTACCACCACCGTCCCGACCCGCACACGCCCATTGAGGAGACCATGCAGGCACTCCACGACATCGTAAAGAGCGGTAAGGCACTGTACGTGGGCATTTCCAATTACAGTCCCGAGCAGGCTGCGGTCGCTATCGAGACGCTGGAAAAGATGGGCACCCATATGCTGATCCATCAGCCCAATTACTCTATGTTCAACCGCTCCATCGAGCACGGCCTCACCGACGTTCTGAAGGAGCACGGCGTTGGCTGTATCGCCTTCGGCCCTCTGGCAGGCGGTAAGCTCACCGGACGTTATCTCAACGGCATCCCTGCCGACTCCCGTGCCATCCACGATCCTCGCTTTATGCGGGCATCGGACATCAACGAGAATCTGCTGCGCACCGTTCGTGCCCTGAATGCAGTGGCAGAGCGCCGCGGTCAGACCCTGGCACAGATGGCGCTGGCTTGGACCCTCCGCACCGACGGTGTCACCTCCGCCCTCATTGGCGCAAGCCGCGGCGAGCAGGTAAAGGAGAACGTAGAAGCGCTGAAGAATATGAGCTTCACCGCAGAAGAGCTGGCAGAAATCGACGCTATCCTTGCAAACCGATAAACCCAAAAGAACCACCCTGACGGGTGGTTCTTTTAGAATTAATTTTGAGTCGCTCTGTACTCTTCCAGCATTTCGGCAACGCCGTTGGCCAGCATACCGTAGCCCTTGTTGCCGGGATGGAGTCCGTCGGGGAAATTCTTCAGCGTGATCACGTCCTTGGTATACGTGTGCATATCAAAGAAGTGGAGATCCCAACCCTCATCGATCAGGGTATCGGTCAGGCTCTTCTGCAGATCACGGACAGTCTTGCTGCCGAACGCGCCGTTACCGCTGTAAACGGGACAGTTCATCATAAAGTAGGTCATATCATCGTTCTTTGCCTTGATCGCATTCAGCAGATTCCGATAGCCCTCCTCGAATTTAGCGGTGGAGTTGGCATTCCAGTTCTGGTCACGGTTGGAGTCGTTGGTGCCCAGCATGATCAGCGTAATATCTGCCTGTCTGGCGTTACGAAGCATATTGTTATACGCGCCGGTCTTGATGTAAGCATCATTGAGATCCTCTCGCATAGTCTTGCCGCTGACGCCGTAATT
>JAFTKV010000263.1 GCA_017453085.1 Clostridia bacterium | reverse complement strand
TGCACGAAGCACTTGTGATAGTAGCCGCCGCCGTATTGTTCGGCAAGGGCATCCAGCTTCTGATCGTACTCAACGGTGAGGGTGTTGCGGGTATACGCGGTGTCCAGCTCGCCCACCTGAAGATAGAAGGGCAGATTGTACAGATTGGTCAGGTCGATGCCCTCGGGATGGCCTGCACTCATGGTAGCCGCTGCCAGTCGGTCGGTGATACGGGGGGCGATCTGATAGACGCCGTTGCCGCCGGCGGAGTAGCCCACGATGTAGACCTGATTGGGGTTGGCCTTCATGTAAACGATGCAGTCTGCGATGATGCGATCGTAGAATTTCCAGGAGATATCGGTGGAGAAGATCTGTCCGCTGACCTCCTTATCGCTGACCGAGCGGATGGAGCAGTAGATACCGGGAACGTCGTCGTAACGCTCCGCCATGCCCGACCATTGCTGCTCGTTGTACTGATTGTTGGGGTCGTAGCCGCCGCCGTGATAGATCAGGAACAGAGGATAGCCGTCCTTGGGAGCGGAGCCTACGACGCGGGTCATTACCTTCATGGTAACGCCGTTGATTTTAATTTTGGTGGTCTGGTTCCGCTTGATCTCGTTCTTGCGGGAGGATTGATTCGCCTTGATATTGGCCACGTACTCCTGCCAGACCAGATCGCGCATTTTTTCGACCGCTTCCACGGAGTTGAGACTGCCTGCCAGCGTTTCGATCTCGGCGCGGACGCTAGCCAAGGTTTTCTCCGCAGGGGACAGGGGAGCTTCGGGGGCGGCAGTCGTGGTTGCCGCGGTAGAAGCGGCAGTTGTTACGGCGGGCGTGTCCCCTCCGCAAGCAGCGCAGAGCAAGGAAACTGCGATCAACAGGAGCGATAACGTTTGTTTCATCATAACATCCTTTCGAAAAAAATCAATAACAATCCTGCCGACAAGCATTTGTCAGCATTCATAAAAGTTCTTGGAGGTTTGGAACCCGGAGTTGTCGCAGGCAACTCCCTTGTCATTCGGCTTTGCCGAATGACAGGTCTTCTCAGGAAGGTTCCGAATTTATTTCATTTCCTTAAACTTTTTACGCACTTCCAGAGTCTTGCCGCAGCACATAGTGCCCTCGGGGCAGGGGCCGCTGACACAGGAGGGTCCTGCGGCGGCGAAGAGCAGGGGCGCGGCGGCTTTTACGAGACGGAGCATCTCGGTGGCCAGCTCGCGGATCTCCCACTGAGCGCGGGTGCAGCAGCGCAGGGCGAAGAAATTGTAGAGGGAGCGGGTGTTCATGGTCATGATGATGCGGGTGTCGCAGGCGTTGGGGAGGACGAAGCGGGCGTCCTCGTTGGCCAGCTTGCCTGCGGCTTTTTCTGCATCCGCCTCGGATTTTCCCTCGGAAATGAGGCGTGCCTTGTGCTTCTCCTTCAAAATGGAGCGGAGCTTGTCGTATGCCTCGGCGTCACGGCGCATCTCTTCTTCAAAGATCGCCTTTGCCTCGGGGATCGTGGCGATCTCGGGAGGCGTGATGTATTCGAAGCCTGATTTTTCCACGTAACGCTGGCTTTGCACCGAGTAGGAGGCAATGCGATGGCGGGTCAGCTGCGCCAGCAGAGTGCGGGATACGCCCTCGATGCCGAAGGTGAAGCTGGCGTGCTCTACGGGGGATTCGTGCCCCAGATCGCCCAGGAGCTTCAGAAAATCCGCTACCTTTTCGGGGGTGAGCTTGTCCATCAGGGTACCAATATCGCTTTTGGCGTAGCAGAGCTTGGCGGCAGCCGCCACCAGCTTGTCCGCATCGGGAGTGTATGTGAGCAGTTCTACTTTCATAGAGATACCGTCCTTACAGAGTAATGAATTGATTTGCAGTATTACACTCATTTTAGCATATCTGCCGGGGATTGTCAACATTTTTCTGTCAGATTGCCGCCCTCTGCCTTGACAAATGCCGATTCGATGTGCTACAATATGGGACAGACTTCAACAAATTCCGCAGAATTGCATCGCAATTTTGCTTTATAAAAGTTCTTGAGGGGTTTGGGGAGCTTCTTTCAAGAAGTTCTCCAAGAAAAGGGAGAAAATCATGCAAAACAGCTTTTTCGCTTTAATATTCAGACAAAAATACATCAAACGGTGGGGGCTTATGCGCAACGTATCCGACGATACGCTGGCGGAGCATTCTGCGCAGGTGGCGATGCTTGCTCACGCACTGGCACTGATCGGCAACAAGCGGTTGGGAAAGAATTACGATCTGGGTGCGGTCACGGTGGCTGCGCTCTATCACGACGGCACCGAGGTCTACACCGGTGATATGCCCACGCCGATCAAGTACAACTCCCCCGAGCTGAGACAGAGCTACAAGCTCATTGAGGAGCAAGCGGCGCTGACTCTGCTTTCTCATCTGCCGGAGGATCTGAGAGAGGATTACGCCCCTCTGCTCAAGGAAGATCTGCCCGAGGATATCCATCGCATCGTCAAAGCTGCGGACAAGCTGGCTGCCTATATCAAGTGCGTGGAGGAGGTCAAGTGCGGCAACACCGAGTTTGCTGACGCCAAAAAGACCACCTTCGAGGCGCTGAAAAAGCGCAACATCCCCGAACTGGAGATCTTTCTCACGGAGTTCCTGCCTGCGTTTGAGTTGACGCTGGACGAGATGCAGGGGTAATCTTTCACTTCGGTAGGGGAGGGGCTTGCTCCTCCCGCAAACAGAAAACCGCCCTCAACGGTAGATCCTTCGATCTCGTTGAGGGCGGTGGTTTTATTCAAATACCTGCAAAACTTGGATCTTACCGATGATATGCTCGTTGAAGGCGTCCAGCTCTTCAGCGGGGATCCAATACTCCTGATGATAGGAGCGTCCCACAGTCTGCACTTCGTAGCGGCCGATGAAGTCATCGTCGATTTCGAAAGAGGTGATGTATCCCTTGTATCCCGACTGCGGGTCACGGGTGTTCCAACGCTCTGCAATTTCGGTAGCGTAGCGGCGGTTGAGCACGGGATAAAAGATGGGTTGCTCCGGCAAACGGGGTGGGAAGGCGGTATAGTCACTTTGGGCGATGAGCAAGAGCTCCTGCTCGCCTACGGGACGGTATAGGGTCATAGGAAAATCCTCCGATTCGATTATTCTTCCAAAAAGTCGGCGTAATCGTGATCCACACGGATCTTCGGGATGGCGGTGGGATAGATCCGCTTGATGGATGCGTTCAAGAGATAGACCAGCTCGCTGTCGGGGAGAGGGAAGCCGGTGGGCACCACTACGTCAAAGAGGATATTGTCGTGGGTGGGGCCAAACACCACGCGGAAATCGTGATGGCGGAGTCCCGGCGAGATCTGTCGGATCATCGTGGCGATCTCGGCGTGCATGGCGTCCAACTGGGGATCGTTCAGCGTTACCGGATCCATGTGGATGACCAGCTCCAGTCGGAGCGCGGCCCCTACCTCCATCTCGATATTGTCGATCAAATCGTGAGTCTCGGACAGATCGGTGCGGGCGTCCACCTCTGCGTGGAGGGTGGCGAACATCTTGCCTGCGCCGTAGCTGTGGATCACCAGATCGTGCACGCCGATGATGCCCGTGTAGGAGAGCACCATCTCCTTCAGCTGATGCACCAGCGTCGGATCGGGAGCTGCACCCAGCAGGGGATCGGAGGTCTCCAGCACCAGCTTGACACCGCTGAACAGAATGAACAGAGCCACGCCGCAGCCGATGATGCCGTCGATCTCGTAGCCTGCGAAACGGCGGATCAGCGCACCTGCCAGCACGACCGCGGTCATGATCGAGTCGCTGAGGCTGTCGGTGGCGGCGGCACGGAGTGTTGCGGAGTCGATCAGGCGGGCGATCTTGCGGTAGACCAGCCACATCCACAGCTTGACGGCAATCGATCCGGCAAGGATCAGCAGAGAAAGGGTGTTGATCACTGTTTCCGACGCAGAGAAAAGGCTGACCACCGATTCCTTCAGAAAGGTGAAGCCCACCAGCAGGATCAGAAAGGACAGTGCCAGTCCGGTCAGGTACTCGTAGCGGGCGTGCCCGTAGGGATGCCCCTTGTCGGCGGGCTTTGCCGACAGTCGAAAGCCTGCCACGGTCAGGAGCGAGCTGCCTGCGTCGGTGAGGTTATTTGCGGCGTCGGCGGTGACGGAGATACTGCCGCTGACCGCGCCGACGAAAAATTTGCCTGCCGCAAGGAGCAGATTGGCGCAGATGCCCACGCCGCCTGCCAGTGCGCCGGCCTTGGCGCGGATCGGTGCCGAGGTGTAATCCCCTTTGGCAGAGGGAAGGAAAATCCGCAGAAAGAGAGAGTTCATTCTTCATCCTCCTGAGGTAGGGAATCGATCCGCTCTCGGATAAGACGGGCGACGTCCTCCCGGCACTCCAGGCGCAGGGCGATCAGACTGCCGTCGATGACGGTGAGAAGCAGCCAGCTCTCCCGTGGAAAGAGGGAGACGCAGTAGTTTTCGGTGCGCATAACGCCCAGCTTTTTGCAAGTGCCTTTTTCATAAGGAAGGATGCGGTCGCCGCGGGAGAGGCGGAGATCCGCCACGGTGCGGGGACGCTTTCCGCCCACCTTCGTGACGGTGAAGATATTGTCTTCTTCGGACAGCTGATACACGAACTCGGTGAGTGCGTAGCGGATCAGCAGATAGATCAGCGCGGTGAGCGTTGCCAGCATGCCCAGCTGATTGACACCGTTGGGACCCACGTTCAGATAAGCGAGACCCCAGAAGAGCAGTGCCACTACCAGCAGGGGAAAGCAAACGATCACCAGTGGCTTTAATTTGCGATGAGGTTGATACTGCACGGCCGCTCCTTACTGGAAGGAGTCCATCAGCCGCTTGTTGAATTCCTCGGCGGTGTTGTAGCCCATCTTCTTCTGACGGTGGTTCATTGCGGCGATCTCCAGAATGACGGCCAGATTTCGACCGGGCGTAATAGGGATCGTCAGCTTGGGGATCTTCAGACCCATGATATCCATATATTCGGTTTCCAGGCCGAAGCGGTCGTAGTCCTTGTTATCCTTCCAGGGCTCCAGCTCTACTACCAGGTCGATCTTTTCGGTCATCTTGACAGAGCCCATACCGAAAATACGGCGCACGTCCACGATGCCGATGCCGCGCAGCTCGATATAATGGCGGATGATGTCGGGGGCGGTGCCCACCAACGTTTTGTTGGATACCTTCTTGATCTCTACCGCATCGTCGGCGATCAGACGGTGTCCGCGCTTGACCAGCTCGATGGCCGTCTCCGACTTACCGATGCCGCTGTCACCCAGAATCAGGATACCCTCGCCGTATACCTCCACGAACACGCCGTGACGGGTGATGCGAGGCGCCAGTGCAACGCTCAGCGAGCTGATCAGATTGGCTTCGAACTCGGACGTTGCCATTGCCGTGGACAGCACGGGCACCCCGTACTGCTCTGCAAATGCCAGACCCTCCGGGGATTCCTCCCGATTGCGGGTGAAGACCACTGCGGCAGGTCTCGTGGCGTAGAAATCGTGCTTGCGGTGAACGCATTCCTCCTCGGACAGGCTGCTGAGATAACGCCACTCCACCTTGCCGATGATCTGGATCCGCTGCGGCTCAAAATGATCGTAGAATCCCGCCAGCGGAAGACCGGGACGGTTGATGTCCTTGCAAGTGATGAGGATCTCCTTATCCTCGGGCATATACTGAATCGACAGCCCCATTTCCTGAATGATGGACTGCAAACTGACCGAATGAATTTCGCTTACCATAACGACCTCCGATAATGTTGAGAGCAAATTGCCCCTTTTCCTATATCATAATATTTTTTTTGCCATTTGTCAAGAAAAATCCGCAGATTTGACTTGACAAACGCAAATTTATATGCTATACTAATCTCTGCCTTGAACAAAATATAGGGGCCATTAGCTCAGTTGGTTAGAGCTACCGGCTCATAACCGGTTGGTCCGGGGTTCGAGTCCCTGATGGCCCACCATTTTTGGAATCGGGGGACGGTAGTGCAAACTCCTTTCTGTATTCCACGATGGGAGAGATCGAGCAGGCCGCTTCTACTATCCGATTTTGTGAATCGGTTAGGGAGCAACTCTTTTCTGCATACCCCGATGGGAGAGATTGAGCAGGCCGCTTCCACTATCCGATTTTGTGAATCGGACAGGGAGCAACTCCTTTCTGTATACCCCAATGGGCAAGAGCAGGCAGGTCGTTTCTGCATCGGTTTCCCAGATCCAAATCCCTGTGACAGGCAACGCGGCGATGCCGCTTAATCTTCCGCTGACACGGAAGAAATAAAGCTGCCGGAGCTTCAACCGGACAACCATTCATGGAGGAACTAAATATGGAAGTACTTAGCGTAATTGTGGGCGTGTTGCTGATTCTGGTAGCTATCGCCATCATTGCAGCAGTTCTGCTGCAGAGCAGTAAGAATGCACGGCAGTCCGGCGTCGTATCCGGCGGAGCAGAGGCTTTCTTCGGAAAGTCCAAGGGCAAGGCAATCGACCGTAAGCTGAATCGGATCACTCTGGTTCTGGTCATCGTTTTTGCCGCTCTCGTTCTGACGATGTACGTTGCACAGTTTGACAAGGCTCGTCCTGACTACGGAGATTCCGGTAGCAATCTGGACGATGCGTTCAATGCAACCACTACCGTGACCACCACCGTAAAGCCTACCACCACTACTGCACCCGCTACTACTACTGCGGTTACTACTGTAAATCCTACCGATACTGCAGCCCCCACCGATTCTGCAGAACCCGAGACTAACGAAACGCCCGCTACCAACGAGGGTGGCGCTGACGCAGAGTAATCTCACGGTAGATCAGAAAAACCCTTTGCGAAGGAGCAAACGCTTCTCGTAAAGGGTTTTTTCTTGAAAAAAGCAGGGAATTGTGCCGTAGCACTTGACATCGGTCGCCAAAAATGGTACAATGAAAAAAATGTTCCGTGAGGTAGAGATGGAAGTCGGACAGATGAAGACGGCGGATCTGGCGTATCTGGGTGATGCGGTGATCGAGCTGTGGGTGCGGGAGCGGCTGCTTCAAAAGGGCGTGTGCGGTTCGGGCAGACTGAACAAGGCGGCACTCTGCTACGTCAAGGCTACTGCCCAAGCGGCGGCGGTGACGGTGCTGCTTCCTCTGCTCAGCGAAGAAGAAACTGCGATCTGGAAGCGCGGGCGCAACAGCCATTGCGGATCGGTGCCCAAAAGTGCCAACGTTGCGGAGTATCGCGCCGCGACAGGGCTGGAGGTATTGTGCGGCTGGCTGCGGCTGACCGGTCGGCAGGCGCGCATTGACGAGATCCTCACAGCGGGCTATCTTCCCATGGAGGAAGCCACCGAATTCTGATTTCTCCCATTGGACG
>JAFTKV010000262.1 GCA_017453085.1 Clostridia bacterium | reverse complement strand
GGATCGATACCGGTGGCTGCGAGAATATCGTTTGCACTCTTTCTGCCGATACCATAGATATAGGTAAGAGCAATCTCAACGCGCTTGTTATTCGGAATATCAACGCCTGCAATACGTGACATATTCTATTCTACCTTTCTTATAATTAGCCCTGCTTCTGCTTGTGCTTGGGGTTCTCGCAAATAACCATTACGATACCCTTTCTCTTGATGATCTTGCACTTGTCGCAGATCTTCTTAACGGACGGTTTAACCTTCATGTTATTCACCATTCCTTTCTTATTTTGAACGCCATGTGATACGACCCTTCGTGGGATCGTAAATGGATACTTCCACCTTTACGCTGTCGCCGGGAAGAATCCAGATATAGTTCATGCGAAGCTTTCCCGACAGATGGGCGGTAATAATGTGCCCATTGGGGAGCTTCACCTTGAAGTTCGCGTTGGGCATAGCCTCCACAACGGTTCCTTCGAATTCGATTACATCATCTTTAGCCAGAAGAATCCCTCCATTCTATGCATGATCAGACCTTAGTCAGAACTATGATACCGTTCTCGGTGAGAGCCACCGAGTTCTCGTAATGGGCTGCCAGCCCACCGTCATTGGTGACCACCGTCCAGCCGTTAGACAGCTCGTGTACCTCAGAGGTACCGGTGCAGACCATCGGCTCGATGGCGAGGGTCATACCGGCACACAGCCGTTTCCCTCTTCCCGGGGTTCCGTAGTTAGTAACGTCGGGAGACTCGTGAAGATTTCTGCCGACCCCATGTCCTACATATTTGCGGACCACCGAGTAGCCGTTTTCTTTTACGTGTCCTTCAATGGCGGCGCCAACGTCACCCAGACGGGCACCGATTTCCAGTTTTTTCAGTCCCTGCCAGAAGCTTTCCTCGGTAACCCGAATCAGCCTCTTCGCCTCGTCGCTGATATTGCCCACCGCAAAGGTGCGGGCACTGTCTCCGTGGTAGCCGCCGATAAAGGCGCCAACGTCCACCTTGACGATATCGCCGTCCTGCAGCACTACGTCCTTGGAGGGGATCCCGTGGATCACCTCGTTGTTGACGCTGATGCAGGCGCTTGCGGGGAACCCGCCGTACCCCAGGAAGGACGGCCTTGCACCCGATTTCTCGATATGGTGACGGATAATGTCATCCAGATGCTTGGTCGTTATTCCCGGTTTTACGGCTTCGCCCGCCAGCACGAGTGCTTCGGCAGTGATCTTACCTGCCTTTTGCATTGCGGAGATCTGCTCCGCATTTTTCAGCTGGATCATGCTTAGTTGTTCCCTTTGATTGCCTCAAGGGTCAAACGGGTGGTGTCTTCTACCTTTTCCTGACCGTAAACAAGCTTCAGCTTGCCCTTTGCCTGATAGTAATCCTTCAGGGGCTCGGTCAGTTCATGGTAAACCTTCAGTCGGCTGAGCACTACGTCGGGAGCGTCGTCCTTACGCATGGTAAGCTCGGCGCCGCACTTGTCGCAGTGAACTCCGTCGGCAGTAGGAATGAACTTAGTGTGATAACTTGCACCGCAAGCGGGGCAGACGCGACGTCCGCTCATACGCTCTACGATGTCGTCATCCGAAACCTCGATGCTGACAACGATGTCCATCTCGATGCCCATCTGGTCCAGTGCTTCTGCCTGCACAACGGTGCGGGGGAAGCCGTCCAGGATGTAGCCGTTCTGGCAATCCTCTTCAGCGAGGCGTTCCTTGATGATGCCGATCACGACTTCATCGGGAACCAGTGCACCGGTCTCGGTATAGGCCTTAGCAGCCTTGCCCATCTCGGTGCCGTTTTTGATAGCAGCTCTGATAATTGCGCCGGTGGAGATAGCGGGAATGTTGAAGCTTGCGCTGACATTCTCAGCCTGAGTTCCCTTGCCTGCGCCGGGAGCGCCTAAAAACATAATCTTCATCTAATACCTCTTTCGAATCAGCAGAGCTTACTGCAGGAAGCCCTTGTAGTGACGCATAGACATCTGTGCTTCGATGTCACGGTAGGTTTCCAGAGCTACACCGACAACGATGAGCAGAGAGGAACCGCCGAATGCTAGGCCGCTGAGGCTGGTGATATCGAAAATAGCTGCAACTGCGTTCAGGATCATGGGGAGGCCTGCGATAACGATCAGGAAGAGAGCACCGATCAGAGTAACTCTGTTCAGGATCTTCTTGATGTAATCCGCGGTAGGAGCGCCGGGACGGATACCCTGAACGGTACCGCCGTTACGCTTCAGGTTGTTGGACACCTCTACGGGGTCGAAGGAGATCATGATATAGAAGTATGCGAAGGCTACGATCAGCACCATGTAGATTGCGATATACAGGATGGAGCTGGTGTCGAAGATCTTCAGCACGGTTGCCCAGAAGCCCTCGTCGTTCTTGGTCACGCCACACAGAGTGATGATGGTAGCGGGCAGAGATACGATGGAGGAAGCGAAGATGATAGGCATAACGCCGGTCATGTTCAGCTTGATGGGCAGGTTGGTGTTCTGACCGCCGTACATCTTTCTGCCGACGACGCGCTTCGCATACTGGATGGGAATGCGGCGTTCGCTGTTGGTGATGAACACGATGAAGAAGATCATTACGATCAGAACGATGGGAGCCAGAATGGAGCAAACCAGAACCAGAACGTTGTTGAAGCTCAGGTTAGTCCAATAATTGGTGTTGAACACATTGTTCACGAAGGTAGCCAGCATGCTGGGCAGACCGGAAACGATGTTAGCAAACAGGATCATGGAGATACCGTTGCCGATACCGCTCTCGTTGATCTTCTCACCCAGCCACATGATGATCGAGGAGCCTGCGGTAAAGCAAGCGATGATCACGATGGCAGCGAAGAAGTCGGTACGGGTCAGCCAGCCGTTGGATTTAAGAATCTGGAAGTATGCAAACGAAGTTACCACTGCCAGAACGATGGTAAGAACTCTGGTGTACTGAGCAATCTTCTTCTTGCCATCCTCTTCCTTGGACATACGCTGCAGCTTATCGATTGCAACTGTGAGCAGCTGCAGAACGATCTGCGCAGTGATGTAGGGGGAGACGGACAGAGCGAAGAGGGTCGCCTGGGAAAGTGCGGAGCCGGAGAGAACGTTCAGGTAATCCAGTACGGTACCGCCGTAAATGCTCTGGAAGCTTTCCATAACCGAGCTGTTGACGAAGGGTACGGGAATTGCAGAACCAAGTCTGTACAGCAGAAGGATGAATGCAGTAAAGATCAGCTTGCTGCGAATGTCCTTAGCCGCCCAAATGTCTCTGATTTTGCTGAACACCTGTCTCATTTATACCTCCTCGGCCGTGCCGCCGACTGCCTCGATCTTCTCTTTTGCAGAGGCAGAAAAGACGTTGGCACGTACGGTGAGCTTCTTAGTGATCTCACCGCGTCCGAGGATCTTCAGACCGTCGTTCTCTTTGCGAACGATGCCGGCAGCCATCAGAGCTGCCATATCTACTACTGCACCCTCTTCGAAGCAGTTGAGAGTCTCAACGTTTACAACGGTGTAAACAGTAGCAAAGTGATTAGTGAAGCCTCTCTTGGGGAGTCTTCTGTACAGGGGGAGCTGACCGCCCTCAAAGCCGGGCTTTACACCGCCGCCGGAGCGAGCGTTCTGACCCTTGTGGCCCTTGCCAGCAGTCTTACCGTTGCCGGAGCCGGCGCCTCTACCCTTACGGAAGGGCTTTACAGCAGAGCCTGCAGCAGGGGAAAGTTCATGAAGTTTCATGTGTTTTTCCTCCTTTTTAGACGGTTTCTACTTTCACGAGATGTGAAATAACCTTGATTTTGCCCTGAAGAGCATCGGTGTTAGGCAGAGTCTTGCTGTTGCCGATCTTCTTCAGACCCAGGGAAGCAGCGGTAGCCTTCTGATTGGGAAGAGCTGCGATCAGGCTCTTTACGAGCGTAACTTTAACCATTTCCATCGTCGGCCTCCTTATTCTGCATCTACGGATTTGCCGGTAACCTCAGCAACCGATTTGCCACGCATTGCAGCAACCTCTTCTGCGGTACGCAGAGATGCCAGAGCGGCGAAGGTAGCCTTTACAACGTTGGTGGGGTTGCTGGAGCGCAGGCACTTTGCACGGATATTCTTGATACCTGCCATCTCAAGCACTGCACGCATGGTGCCGCCTGCGATGATACCGGTACCTTCGGGAGCGGGCTTCAGGAGAACCTTGCCTGCACCGTACTCACCGATTACCTCGTGAGGGATGGTGTCACCCTTCAGAGAAACGGTGATCATATTCTTCTTAGCGTCTTCCAGGGCCTTGCGCATTGCCTCGGGAATCTCGGCTGCCTTGCCCAGGCCGTAACCTACGTGACCGTTCTCGTCGCCTACTACCATGATGGAAGCGAAGCTTGCGATACGACCACCCTTAACGGTCTTGGATACACGCTTTGTGGAAACGCGCTTTTCCTTCAGGTCCAGCGCTGCTGCGTCAATATTCTTAGCCATGTTTGTATCCTCCTTTTACTTTCTCAGAACTGAAGTCCTGCTTCACGAGAACCTGCTGCGAGTTCCAGCACGCGGCCGTGATAGAGGTAACCGCCACGGTCGAATACGACCTCAGTAATTCCCTTTGCGATTGCACGCTCTGCAATCAGTTTGCCGACAACCTTCGCTGCCTCCTTGTTGGAGCCGTTCATGCCGAAGTCCTTCTCATAAGAGGAAGCGGAAACCAGAGTAGTGCCGGTAACGTCGTCGATGATCTGTGCCTGAATGTTAGCGTTGGAACGGTAAACACACAGACGGGGGCATTCTGCAGTGCCGGAGATCTTAGCTCTAACGCGAGTGTGTC
>JAFTKV010000261.1 GCA_017453085.1 Clostridia bacterium | reverse complement strand
TGAAAGCACTTCAAAAATTTCATTTTGCCTCCTATCTGATTCTGCTGGCACTGACCGTGATCCTGGCGATCGGTGCCGCTGCCGCTGCGCTGACCGGAAATATCGACGTTCTCGCCGGCGGACTGGCGGTTGGCGTTTTCGTCATCTTTGCAATTTTGCAGATCGTGTGCCTTGCGCTGTATCAGCCTGCGCTGACCGTGTATCGGATCGGCTTCTATCTTTTGCACGTGGGTCTCCTGATCCTGCTGGCGGGGCTTGCCGCCTATTCCGTTGCCGGCGAGAGTATTACCGTACAGGTGCCTATCAACGAAAACGGCAACTATTACAGCTACGTGCAGAACGAGGAGGGCGAGGAGATCGATCTGGGCTTTGCCTTTAAGCTGGACGGCTTCAAGCTGGAAAAATACGAATCGGGCAGCGATAAATACTATCGCACCGACGTAACCTTTGCCGATCCCACCACGCTGGCCACCGAGAGCGATTATCTGGAGGTCAACCGCACCCTGAGAAGAAACGGCTGGAAGCTCTACCTGATGAGCTATTCCGACGGCCGCAGCAATATGGAAGCAAACGGACTGTCCAAGCACGTCTACGAGATCTACACCGCAGAAGGCACTGCCGCCGGTACCGCCATCGTGGAGCAGGTTTACGGCGACATTGCCGGAAAATGGTACAGCTACTACCTCTACGACGAGATCAACGGTCATTTCAACGCCGTCACTCCCGAAGAGATCAGCACGCTCAGCGGTTCCGTTTGGGCGTACACCTTTACATCCGACGGCGCAGTTTCGGTCTATCTGACCCGCAAGGACGGCGCGTTTGCCAAAACCATGACCGCCACCGGCAGCGAAATCGCCGCTTACGTGGACGAGCATTACGCCGACAAGCAGATCAACTACTATTATTACACCATCGATATGGGCAGAATCACCGCCATCGATCGGGATTATCTGGTGGGACAGTGCACCGATCCCGTCTTTATGGGCGTTCGGGAGAGCAGCTCCGGCAACGTCAGCGTTTACGTGATGAAAGCGGAAATGCTGCCTGACGCTACCTTTGCCGAGACCGAGGGAGGCAGCGCACTGCTGTCCAAGATCGAAACCCGACACGGAAAAGCCGCCGACACGCCCCAGTATCGGATCTATTCCCCCTCCATCAGCGACTACACCGCCGCCACCGAGGAGGAGATCCTCGCCACCAAGGGCGTGTTAAACGCCTACGCCGTGTACATGGGAGACACCCCGGTGATCTTCGTGCATCCCCTCTCCAACATCCTCCTGCTGAAGCA
Organism: Clostridia bacterium; assembly: GCA_017453085.1. Taxonomy (GTDB): domain Bacteria; phylum Bacillota; class Clostridia; order Oscillospirales; family CAG-272; genus CAKSQF01. The sequence continues at coordinate 1,331 of JAFTKV010000261.1, read as the reverse complement.
GGATCCCGGCGAATGGGCAACTCTGGCGGGCATGATCATGGTCATGCTGGGCGGCGTGATGATGTGCCTTCTGAAGAAGCGAGGCACCAAAGAGCCTGTGCCCGAGTCTGTCTCTGCCGCTACCCATAACACCCGCTCCAAAGGAGGGAAAAAGAGATGACCCCCACCGTTCTGAAGCTCATCGCACTGCTTGCGGCGATCTTTTACTACTCCGCATTTATCACCGAGCTGCTGAAGAAAAAATGCCCCGTCATCATCTCCCGCGGCTTGTGGATCGTAGGCTTTGCCCTCAACGCAACGCTGGTGATCAATAACTACCTGAACAACGGCTACGTTCCTTTCGTCAGTATGTATCAGGTGTTGACCTTCCTGGGCGTATGCTTCCTGCCCATCTGGCTTCTGATGCGCTTCCTGCGGGGCAGCGGCTGGATGGCACCCTATTTCATGTTTGCCGCAGGATTTGTCATGACCGGCCTCTGCTTCATGGATGCCGAGTCGGTTTGGGAGTTCGCCCCTGCACTCCAATCCCCCTTCTTCATCCCCCACGTGCTGGTCTATATGATCTCCTACTGTATGGGTGCCGTTGCCTTTATTCTGGCGATCCTGTCCTTCTTCAAGCACGGATCCGAGCTTTCCCGCTACGAAAGCGGTATCTACGACTGCATCACCGTCGTTTTCCCCTTCATGACCATGGGTCTGTTCTTCGGCTCCATCTGGGCCAACGAGATCTGGGGACACTTCTGGTCCTGGGACACCAAGGAGAACTTCTCTTTGGCAACCTGGGGACTGTACATGGTCTATCTGCACTTCTACAGACATCCCAAGCTGAAAAAGCATGCCCGTTATCTGGCACTCGTGGGCTTTGCGGGAATCATCGTCACCTTCCTGTTTGCCAACGTACTGAACACCGGCAGTGTGCATTCCTATTCGTCCTGACTCGCACGACTGCAAAATTCCAAGGAAAAGAGGAATCTTTTTGAAAAAACGAACCCTTTCCGCTTTGACGGCACTTCTGCTGGCGGTCGGCCTTACTCTGCCTGCGCTTACCGGATGCACGACCTTCGCTTATCTGTCCGAATCCTCCGACAAGGAGCCTCTGCGGACGACCGGCCGGGTGGGCACTCTGCCCGCGCTGACCACCCCCTCCTATTACGAGTCCGAGGATCCCGTCGTCGATGACACCTACACCCCCGAATACCAGCTGCAGCTCCTTGCCGAGCGGGATTTTGGAGGAAGCGTCTTTCTGACGATCCAGGAAGAAGGTCTGGAAAACGCCATCTTCCCCGCAAATGACGACCTGATCGACGTTTACGCCGACCGCCGCAACCGTC
>JAFTKV010000036.1 GCA_017453085.1 Clostridia bacterium | reverse complement strand
GTATTCTTTATCTATTTCAATGACGCTCGCGCGCGAAGCAGGTAGTGAAAAAACTCCACTTCGCTTCGCTCCGTTTCGTTTTTCACTACCTGCTTTTTCATTCTATTGTTTTTTCTTTACCCCAACTATTGACAAAGAGCCTGAATAAACAACAAAGAGCCTCGCAAGCAATTGCGAGGCTCTTTTGTTAAAAGTGTGCCCCACAAGTATTTGTGGGGCATTTTTATAAGTTTTGGGGATTCCAAAGGGACTTTTTCAAAGGTCCCTTTGGTGGGGTATGGGGCAACGCCCCATAAATCAAAGATCAATCGTCTCAAGTCCTGCTGCTTCCAGCTTTTCCTTGTTGCCTACGGCGCAGACGGTAGCGTTCTGCATCAGAGCTTCCAGCTTGTCGGCGTAAGCGGCGATCTGTGCGGGAGTGGTGCTCAGGATCTCGGCACGAATCTGCTGACGGAAGGCCTCGGTCATACCGCTGAAGTAGTGGTGGTCAGCGGCAGCGCCCTTTTGGGATGCGCTCATGGGGCGATCCACGCCTGCCATGGTGGAGATGATGTACTGATCCACAGACTCGGCGGTCTCGAAGGAGCGCAGGTAAGCGGGGATGGAGGCGTATGCGTTCAGGGTAGGAGCGGTGGCAGGGTCACGGTAGGATGCCATATAGTAAGCACCGTTAGTATTGCAACCGAACTGGATGCCGTATGCGCCACCCTTGACACGAACCTCATTCCACAGATAATCGTAGGTCAGGATCTTGGACAGAACCTGCATAGAGCCGTTATACTTCATCTCGGAGAGATAGCTGCCGCCCTTGCCAACGTAGCAAACGCCGGAGGGGATTGCGATACCCTGTGCGGGTGCTGCTGCCTTGGGCATTGCCAGAGGAGCAGACTTCTCGCCGCCTGCGGGCAGATCGAAGGAGGCCATCAGATCGTCCATCTTGGAAATCTGACCTTCGGCGGTCAGACTGAGGGTAAGGTTCGCCTTGGTGAAGATCTTCTCGCACAGAGCACTGAGCTTAGCGGCCAGATCGTCGTAACGCTCGTCGAAGTGATCAGCCAGATCACAGAGGAAGCGGTAGTAGGACAGACCGTGGAGTGCGGCGTTGCAAGCACCGTCAGCGGACAGAGTAGCAAAGATCTCGCCCAGTGCGGCGGAGTTACCGCTGTTGATATAGCGCATCCGATTGCCGTTGCGGCTCTGGAGCACGATCATGCCGATCTCGTCCTTCTTCATCAGAGTGGAGGTCAGCACTTCCTTCACGATGGCGGGAGAGTAAGCGATCTCGTCATCCATGGTAGCGGTGTGAACGGTAAACTGAGGAATGCAGTGATCGATATCCCCTTCAATAGACAGCGCACCGGTTCCGCAGGAGAACTCGCCCAGCTTCAGACCGATCTCACAGCGCAGCTCGTTGGCGGTGTGGGCTGCGGTGGAGATGTTGCCCAGCAGCTCGGACAGCAGGCTGGCGTAGGGCAGCTCCTCGGGGGTCAGAGCGGACAGGTCAAAGTAATACTTCAGATAGCTGATCTTCTTGGTGAACAGCTCGTGGTTCAGGAGGGTCATGCCTGCCGCAGAGGTCACCTCGATAGGCAGCTCTGTGCCCTTCTCGCGGATGTCGGAGAGGGAGAGCTTCGGCAGGGTAGCCTTGTCCTCGGGAGTGTCGCCGGAGGACTGATATTCGATCAGATCCTGCATCTGAGCGACGGTAGCGGCAACCTCTTCTTCGGTCATGGAAGCCTTGAGAGCGGCAAAGCGTGCAGCTTCAGCCTCGGCCTCCTCCTTAGCGAGGGTGTAGGAGGGCAGGTTGCAAACCAGTGCGGTGTGCTTACTGCCAAGCACCTTGGCCTTCAGCAGATTTTCGAAGTAGCCGTTCTCAAGACCTGCCTTCATATTAGCCAGCGCAGTTTCGAAGGTGATAGCGGCAGCGGGATCGCCACCGTACAGCCAGGTGTCCAGCATAGTCAGACCGTAGCCCAGACCTGCGGGGGAGCCGTTGTTGTTGCCGCGGCGCAGATGGAACTCGGTCTGATGCAGAACTGCGGCGATCTGCTGGTGATCCAGACCGTTCTCGGCGTAGTCGGTGAGGGTATCCATCAGCAGCTTGTAGAACTCGTCCTTCTTGTCGGCAGAGGTCTTGCGGAGCTGGAATACAGCGAAGGGCTGTGCAATGCCGTCCATTACGTAAGCGTAGAAATCCTGACCCATACCGCTCTCCAAAAACTTCTTCTTCAGAGGAGAGTCGTTGCCCGAAGCAATTGCCTCGAAGAGGATGGACATTGCCAGATTTTCCTCAGTGTCGGCGTAAGTGCCGGTAACTGCTGCATAGGTAATGTAAGCGCTTTCCTCAGGCTTGTCGCTTTCAGCGGCAGGATAGTAGGTCACCTTGTCCATATTGCAGACAGGCTCCTGCAGAGCGATGGGGATCGCCTTGTTGATGCGCTGATACTTGCACAGATATTCGTCATTGAGGAATGCCAGACGCTCGGTCACGTCCATATCGCCGTAGAGGAACATATAGCTGTTCTCGGGATGATAGTAGGTGTTGTGGGCATCCTTGAACTGCTCGTAGGTCAGGTCGGGGATGTTCACGGGATTACCGCCGGAGCAGTGACGGTAGCAGGTGTCGGGGAAGAGTGCCTGCTTCACTGCCTCAAATCCACGGGTGTCTACAGAGGCGAAGGAGCCCTTCATCTCGTTGTACACAACGCCCTTGCAGGATGCGGTTCCGTTCTCGTCGATCTCGGTGTGCCAGCCCTCCTGCAGGAAGATCTGAGGACGGGTGTGCACGTTGGGACGGAAGGTTGCGTCCATGTACACGCTCATCAGATTGGCAAAGTCCTTGTCATTGCAGGAAGCAACGGGGTAAACCGTCTTGTCGGGATAGGTCATCGCGTTGAGGAAGGTGTTCATACTGCCCTTGATCAGATCCACGAAGGGTTCTTTGACGGGATACTTCTCAGAGCCGCAGAGAACAGAGTGCTCCAGAATGTGGAAGACACCGGTGGAGTCTACGGGGGTAGTACGGAAGCCAACGTAGAAGACCTTGTTGTCGTCGTCAGCTTTCAGATAGATCAGACGCGCGCCCGACTGCTCGTGCTCGAAGGTGTACATCTCCAGCGACAGCTCGGGCAGAGGACGAATTTCATTGAGACGGAAGCCGGAATACAGGCTTCCAAGGGTAAGTTCGTTCATGGGAAAATCTCCTTTATCTTGAAAAAATAAATTACGGGTGAGGGGGACGGGGGGCCTTATTCGGGAAAATTGGTGGCGATCAGCTCAGTGGCGATCTCGGGAGTGATGAAATCGATGGCAAACGTTCCGTAGCCGCCGCGGGGAAGGGAGGCGAAATAGTCGGTCAGCTTGGGGTTCATGTAATTGGATACGGTTGAGATGCTCGGCAGGCCGAACAGACCGCTGGTATAGCCGCTGGAGAAGTTCAGACAGAAGGTGTTGTCCTGTTTGGAGGCGGTGGTGATCAGCGTTTGCAGCTTGCTCCACTTGGATTCCAGATTGTCGCTGCTACCCAGATTGTAGTAGTCCTGTACCTGCATGGAAACGCCGTTGTGCATGGTAAACTGCGTGTTGTCCGACCAGCCGTCGGCGCAGTTGATGCCGATCGATGCGCCACCGTAGCGACGGATGAGCAGGATCTTACCACGCGCCTCCCCCAGAGTGGGGATGCGGTTTTGCGTATACCAAAGGGTGGGGTCCTTCGCAATTTCAGCGGCGATGGCGGAGGGGAAGGAGGCGTTATCATCGTCCTCCTGCTTGATGCTCATCAGGATCACCTCTCCGGGATGGGCGGAAAGGAATACCTTGCAATCGGCCAATACCTCGTCAAAGGTGAGGTGCTGATCCACGATGCCGTGGTAGACGTTCAGTCCGCTGTCCTGCAGCTTGAGGCGGATGTCCATAAATCGCACGCCGGCAGACAGCTGGTCTGCGATGGAAAGGGACTGGCATCTGCTGTAGGTGGTGGTAAGGCCGTTGTTGTAATCGGCTCCGCTGTCATGGGTGCCGGGGATGGTGAGGTCGGCAATGGAGCGGGAGTCGGGAAGCGCGCCCATCCAATCGGTGAGGGAGCTGTCCCAAGGGAGCAGGGTCAGATCTGCGGCGGCACCGATGGCAGCTGCACTCTGCGTGGAGCGGTGGACAACCTTCCCTCCGTCAGAAAGGGTCAGGGTCAGGGACGAGTAGCTGCCGTCCGCAAGCCCCACCATGGTCATCACGCGAATGGTCGCGCCCTCTGCGGCGGAGTAGCTGCTGCCGCCTGCCTTCACCGTGCGGTAAAGCGGAAGCTCCGGGACGGGCATTTGCAAAGCGTTGGGCGGGGTAGTGCCGTCAAAGGTGAGGGCAACGGACAGCTTTTCGCTATCCCAATCGGCGGGGAGCACCAGCACGACCCGCAGATCGTGGGTGTAGGCGGCATCTCCTTTGCGGGCGGAAAGCCACGCGGCAGGAGCGTTATCTGCAGGAGTCAACAGACGGTTTCCGTCTGCATAGGTGAGTAGTGCGGGGAAAAGCAGGAGACAGGTGAGAGTGAGCATAACACGGATCAGATGCTTTTTCATAATGAACCTCGTAGAATCGGATTATAGAGTGTCGGTGGAGTCTGTTTCGGCTTGCTCTGCTTCATCGGGGGGCTCCGGCTCCGGATCTGGATCGGATAGAGCCTTGCTTTTTTTCTTCAAACGGCGTTCGATCGCTTCGTGCAGCAGGGTGTAGAGAACCGCAAAGATCGGTACACCGAAGATCATGCCGAAGAAGCCGAAGAGTCCGCTCATGATCACGATGGCAACCATGATCCATACGGGGGAAAGCCCCAGCGAATCACCCAGCACCTGGGGCTCGATCACGTTGCCCTCCAGCTGCTGCAGAATCAGAACCATGATGATGAAGGGAATCAGCTTGGTGGGAGCGGAGATCAGAATGATGAATCCACCGATGAAGGCGCCGATAAAGGGGCCAAAGAAGGGAATGATATTGGTAATGCCGATGACCAGTGCCAGCATCTGATAATAGGGGATGCCC
>JAFTKV010000260.1 GCA_017453085.1 Clostridia bacterium | reverse complement strand
TCATAATATGTACCTCCATAGCATAGCGGATCCGTGCATGAGGGTACACCGTATCCACTATAATATTTCTGATTTTATTATACCTTTATCGCGCTGATTTTTCGTCTACAATATCATTCAATTTGTCCAATATTTTACGACGCCCTTGACAATTTGCACAGATCGTGTATAATGAAATCGGAGGTGTTTTGATGACATCCAAATGCAAACTGTTTTATCAGATCGATCCGCCGCTGCCTGCGGATTTTCCCCTGCGTGCCATCGTCAAGGAGGCGATCGGCCAGCAAAGCCAAGTCATTGAGCTGGTGCAGGACTACGGGCAGGTCACCTATCACAGCGACGGCGCCCTCCCTTTTATCAAAAACGTAAAGGGGCGCGCCATCGACGGCACCCTGCTGCCCGAGTGCTTCCCGCAGGATTGGCTGCCTCATCTGCCCGATACGCTGGGCTTTCATATGCATGAAAATCTGGAGCTGACCCTGGTCACCGAGGGGCGGATGCTCTATATTGCCGACGGCACCTGCATCGAGGTCGGTGCGGGAGACGTTATCTTTTTCGGCAGCTATATCCCCCACGCCTGGATCCCCGACCGCACGGCTCCGGTCAACGTGATTGAGCTGTCCTTCAAGGCCGATCTGGCCGACCGTTACAAGGTTTCCGGCAGTCCGGTCTCTCCCCGCATCACGGCGGGAAATCTGAAATATCTGCACATTCCGTCGGACACGGGCGACGTTGCCCGCCGTATCCGCAATATCGCTGACGAGATCTCCGAGCGTGACTTCGGCTATCAGTTCGCCGCCGCAATGGAGCTGAACCTCATCCTTCTGACGCTGCTGCGAAGGATCGGCACGCTCCCCGAGAAAACCGAGCAGGGGAAGAGCCAGGTGATCCGCATGGCAAGAGAATACATTGCCGCCCATCTTCCGGAAAACCCGGGGCTGTCCGAAATCGCCGCCGCAGTTTACGTAACGCCCCATCATCTGTCCTATCTGTTCAAGAAGCAGGTGGGCATCGGCATTGCCGATTACATGAACCAGCAGAAGATCCTGCGCACCGCAGAGCTGCTGTCCGATCCGGAGCTGTCCATTCTGGACATCGCACTCCAGAGCGGCTTTACGTCCAAGTCCAATTTTTACCGCGTATTCAAGGAATACTACGGCATCACCCCTCAACAAATGCGGGACGCACTCACCGACAAGCAGCTGTCCCGACAAGAGCCCGATCATCAATTCACGGAGGTATCCCCATGAACAAGTCCACTAAAAAGCCCAATCTGGTCTTTTTCTTTGCCGACCAGCTCCGTCTGTCCAGCGTAGGCTACAGCGGAGACGAAAAGGCCATCACCCCCAACATCGACGCGCTGGAAAAACAGTCGTTAAATCTGTGTAACGCCGTGTCGGGACACCCGGTCTGCGCTCCCTACCGCGCTTCCCTGTTCACCGGTAAGTACACCACCAGCACGGGCATGGTCATCAACGAGATCCGTCTTTGCCCCGATCACCGTTCCTTCGCCCACGTGCTGAACGACAACGGCTACAACACCGCCTACATCGGCAAATGGCATCTGTACGCCAACGAGTGGGGCAACCACTACGATTCCAAGAACTCCTACATCCCCGAGGGACCCGACCGTCTGGGCTTCGATCAGCTCTTTGCCGCCTACAACTTCCATCACGAAAACGTGGGCAAGACCTCGTATTATCACTTAAACTCTCCCGAAAAGCTGTATTACGACGGCTTTGAGCCCGATTGCCAGACCGATATGGCCATCGAGGAGATCGCACGGCTGTCCAAAGAGGATAAGCCCTTTGCCATGTTCCTCTCCATCGGTATCCCCCACGATCCCTGGGACGAGTGGAACTGTGATCCCGAGGCCTATGCGAAGTACGCCGACACAGAGTTCCCCCTCCCCGAGAACTATCTCCCCGAAAACGACCCTTATGCCGACGGTTGGGCGAGACTTTCCAAGAATGAGCGTGCCGATCTCCCCTATTGGATGAAGGGATATTACTCTATGGCCACCAAGGTAGACGATAACGTAGGCAAGATGGTGGCCGCGCTGGACGAGATGGGACTGTCCGACGATACCATTTTCGTCTTCACCTCGGATCACGGCGAGCTGTTTGGTGCTCACGGCAGACGGGCGAAAAACATCTTCTACGAGGAAGCGGTGCGCATTCCCTTCCTGATGCGCTGGGGCGACAAGCTGAGCACAGGCGAAAATCCTCTCTGCCTCAATACCCCCGACCTGATGCCCACCCTGCTGTCTATGATGGGCATGGGCGATCAGATCCCCGCCGAGGTGGAAGGTCTGGATCTCTCCGACGCCATTCTGGGCAAGGAGGGTGCAATGACCCCCGACGGCACGCTGATGATGGGTACGGGTGCTACTGCCAAATGGGAGGACGGCCACGAATGGCGCGCATGGCGCACCGATCGCTACACCTACGCCACCTATTTGGTGGACGGCAGCGAGCTGCTCTTCGATAACGCAGCCGATCCTCTGCAGATGCACAATTTAGCAGGCGATGAGGCTTACGCAGATCTGCTCTCAGAGCTGAAAGCGGCAATGTACGCCGAGATGGAGCGCATCGGGGACAAATTCCATCCCAGCAGCTACTATCGGGACAACTGGACTGAAAATCGCATTATTTACAAAAACAAGGCAGACTAAGCGATTGTCTGCCCCCTGAACTCCCCCAAAAGGAGGGAAAACTATGATTGCACAAGTGAAAACCCAAGCCGGAACGGTCTATTATACCGCCGTCTTTGCCATCTTCGGCAAGGGCAGCAGCTGCACCGTCATCGGCTTTGATGAAAATTTTGAGACG
>JAFTKV010000259.1 GCA_017453085.1 Clostridia bacterium | reverse complement strand
ATCTCGGTCTGCTTCCTATCAAAAACATTGATCTTCCTGAGAAGCTCCGTAGAAATACCAAGCAGAAGAAAGCCAACGAAAACAAGCGTGTTTTAGGGAAAAGCATCGAAGAACGCCCCGAAATCGTGGCACTTCGCACCGAATTCGGACATTGGGAGCTGGATAGTGTCATCGGCAAGAAGCGGGAAGGAGAACCTGCCGTTCTTACTTTGACCGAGCGCAAAACCCGTATGTGTCTTTGGCTCAAGGCGAGGGATCACTCTGCCGAAGCCGCGAATGAAGCCCTGCGGACGATGTTTGCACACTTCGGAGATCTGTGGCACGAAGTGTTCAAGACGATCACCACCGATAACGGTTCGGAGTTTGCGCTTTTGTCGGAGCTGGAAGACGGCGAGCTGAAGGTCTACTTTACGCATCCATACACCTCGTGCGAGAAAGGTACAAACGAGTGTCATAACCGAATGCTACGTCGATTCATTCCCAAGGGGAGAAGCATTTCGGATTATTCCGCTGATGTTATTTGCTTCTTTGCCGATTGCATTAATGGGCTACCGAGAAAACTACTTGGCTATGCTACGCCAGAAGAATTGTTCGATATGCAGCTTGACCTCATCTTCGCTGCTTAAACCATTTTACCGGAATTGTTTCTATTTTGAAAACTATTGCAACTTGCTATTGCAATTTGCGTCTGTTTTTTTTTGCAAATGTGACAAAAATTCTTTCGCTTTTCTGCGTATATTCACAACAAGTTCACATTTGAATTGTACAATGTAAAAAGAATGTTAATCGGAACAGAGGTGATAGCGGTTGCCGATCTCGGTATTCAAGCGCTATGAGAAAAAGTTCCTTCTGAATCGCCAGCAATATCGGGAGATCATGGACTTTCTCCAGGACTATATGACCTTTGACAAGTACTGTGTCAACGAGCAGGTCTACAGTCTGTTGAACATCTATTTTGATACCCCCGACAATGTGCTGATCGGCAGATCAACAGACAAGCCGCTCTACAAGGAAAAGCTTCGTCTGCGGTCGTATTTTCCGCCGAAGGACGAAAATTCGAAGGTCTTTTTCGAAATCAAACAGAAATTTGAAGGCTGTGTAACCAAACGGCGTGTGGTCATGCGCTATGGAGAAGCACTTCATCTGATGCAGACCCATCAGCCTCCGGAGCAGCTGAAGGATCCGTCCTACATCAACGTACAGGTTGCCAAGGAAATTGCCAAAATGTTCGAGCGATATCCCGGATTGTCGCCTGCGGTGTTTATCGCGTACGATCGGATCGCTATGTTTGGCAAAGAGGATCCCGAGCTTCGGATCACCTTTGACCGCAATATCCGTACCAGACGGGAGAATCCCACCTTTGAGTACGGCACAGACGGCGAGCAGCTGCTGCCGGAGGATAAATATCTGATGGAGATCAAGATCCCTATGGCGATGCCCATGTGGCTTGCCCGGTATCTGTCGTCCCATCACATCTTCAATTCCAGTTTTTCCAAATACGGTAAGGAATACGAGTACCGTATCACGGACAATAAAAAACAAATTACTGCATTATCTACGGAGGAATAAAAAATGGTCATTTCTAGTATTCTCGGCTCTGAATTTCTGCTTACTACGTTTTTGCAGGTCGTAGGCTCTGCAATCGGCTGCGGCCTTCTGATGAGTATCGTATATCTCTTTACTTACCGTAAGGAAAACTATTCCAAGGGTCTTTCGATCACGATGATCCTGCTTCCCGCTATCGTTGCCACTATTATTATGATGGTTGCCTCCGACTGGGGCGCAGCACTGGGCGTTGCGGGCGCATTCTCTATCATTCGTTTCCGTAGCACGCAGGGTAACCCCAAGGATCTGGCTTACATCTTCTCTACGCTGGCCATCGGTCTGTCCTGTGGTCAGGGCTACATCTACCTGGCTATGCTGTTTACCGCTATTCTGGCAGTGGTTCTGCTGGCGCTGCACTTCATCGGCTATGCATCTCCCCGTACCCCCAAGATGCAGCTGAAGGTCACCATCCCCGAAAGCCTGAACTACAAGGGCGTATTCGACGAGGTGATGGGCAAGTACACCAGATACTACAAGCTGACCAAGGTAAAATCCACCAACTTCGGCACGATGTTCGATCTGACCTTCGTGGTTGAGTTCGTAAAGGACGTTGACGAAAAGGCGTTCCTGGACGATCTGAGAATGCTCAACGGCAATCTGAACATCATGCTGCAGGACTTCGTATACGATCCCGATATTCTCCAGTAATGAAAAAAATACTCAGCATTATCCTTATTTCGATTCTTTGCTTTGGTCTTCTCACCGCTTGTGGGGAAGAGCAAACCATCGATCCTGCATCCCTGGGCGGTACCGTGCACATTGAGATCACGGTTCGCAATTTCGGCTCTATCAAGGCCGAACTGTATCCCAAGGTCGCTCCCATTACCGTTGCCCATATCGTCACGTTGATTCAGGAAAACTTCTACGACGGACTGATCTTCCATCGGGTCATTGACGGATTTATGATCCAAGGCGGTGATCCCACCGGTACCGGCATGGGCGCCTCCGGTCAGGAAATGATCAAGGGAGAGTTTTCCGACAACGGCGTTCGGAATGAGCTGAAGAACATCCGCGGCACGCTGGCAATGGCGCGCAGAGACGGTAACTATAACAGCGCAACCTCTCAGTTCTTCATCAATACAGAAGACAACAGCCATCTGGACGGCCAGTACGCTACCTTCGGTATGGTGACTGAGGGGATGGACGTGGTGGATGCTATCGCCGCCGTTCCCACTGATTCCAAAGATAAGCCGCTGACCGACGTGGTGATCGAATCGATCCGCGTGCTGGAGGGCGCGGAGAACGTTTCGCTGACCACCACCGTGACTACCGTTGAAACTCCCGAGGAGGAGACTCCTACCGATCCCTACGCAGATCCCGTGTATATCGTGATCGAGGTAGCGGGCTTTGGAACCATCAAAGCTGACCTCTATCCCAGTGCTGCTCCCATTACCGTAGCGCATATCAAGGCACTGATCGAGGACGGCTTCTATGATGGGTTGAAGATCCACCGTGTGGATCCCGGCTTCGTGATCCAAGGCGGTGATCCTGCCGGAAACGGCTTCGGCGTAGACGGACAGGAAACCATCAAGGGCGAGTTTTCTGCCAACGGAGTCAATAATCCTCTGAAAAATACCCGCGGCACGCTGGCAATGGCGCGGGTGGGTAACGATTACGACAGCGCAACCTCCCAGTTCTATATCAATCTT
>JAFTKV010000035.1 GCA_017453085.1 Clostridia bacterium | reverse complement strand
ATATATGCCGTAGCAATACGATCACTTGTCCACCAATGTTGCACCAAATGACCCATTTTCCTTCATTTTGGCCACTATTTTCTACTTGAACAGGCTTCGGAGCCGCTATGTTAGAATAGCATTCTGCAAACAACGCCCCGCATATGTGGCAAATCTCGCCCCATTGGAGCAGTCGAAGGAATCCACCGCCTTGATGAGCCCGATGGTGCCGATGGAGATCAAATCCTCCTGATTTTTGCTGGTAATATAATACTTTTTCACGATATGAGCCACCAAGCGAAGATTGTGGAGGATCAGTTTTTCTCTCGCCGCCTCGTCTCCCTGACGACATAAGCGGAAGCATTCTTGCTCTTCTTCTAAGGACAGCGGCGGCGGAAAATGAGCCGGCTCATCTACTTTCAGAAAGATCGCCAGCATTTTGGTTATCATGGACAGCAGCATACTATCACCCTTTCTTCTTTCTAAGGGCAGTATATGTGCTGTCAGGCTCGTATTATCCCGAAGCTGCTTGACAATGATTGCGGCAGAAGATGCTTGAACCCCATTCTTTCAAAAAAGGGGTTCAATTGCAATAGTTTAAGGAAATTTGAGAGCACTCCCTCTTACAGAAGGAGTGCTCCAAACAATTTTTAAATGCAAAAGTGTACGGTCGCTCAGGCAAGCTTTATTTTTGCGGCGAATGATGATGACCGCTACCACTGCGGCAACCACTACCAAGCCGATAGCTGCGACCCAAATCCATATATCCGTAGAAGAGGAAGGAATATTCCTCTGTGACAGGCGGATTCTCCTCGGCTTCGGGAGGTATTACCGTACCTTCTCCCTTGGACAGTACGACGTAACGGGTACTGCAGATGGGATTTTCGCCCTCAACGTCATAGGATGCCACGATGGTATAATTGCCACCGTCGGCAGGCATTTCCAGAAGGAATTCGGTTGCCTTGGTAACCTCCATCGCCTTGGCGGAAATGGTTTTGGTCACCGAGGTGATCTTCTCAAGCTCCGATTCCTTATGATTCTTATACAGCGTCACCGTAACCGTCTTGGTAACGTCCTCGTTCAGATCGTTGACAATGATGACCGAAACGCTTCTCGTCGTTCCGCCCTTGCCGCCGGTGCTCCAATCGTTGATGACGATTCCCACGGGTGCAAATACGCTGCGCATACACTCCCTTTGCTCGGGGCGGATCACGGCAGTGGTCAGATCGGTACACAGTACGTCACTGGTATAGCCGGTGCCGTCGTCAAAGCTGTAGGTCAAACCGCAGAACCGGAAGATACCAAAGTAATCACGGCAGGATCTCCAGCGTTAAGAAAGCACTCCCTCGATAAGAGGGACGGCAGGACTTGAGCGGACTTGTGAGGGGAAAGTCGGCGTGCTTTACCGCACCGTCAGATCCCTGCGATACTGCGCCGGCGTCACCCCAAACTGCTCCTTAAAATTGCGGTTGAAGCTGCGCAGAGAGGTGTATCCGCTTTCGTAGGCGCACTGCACGATGGAGGCCGTGGAGTTCTCCATCAGATAGCAGGCGTGGCTGAGTCGATAGTGGTTCACGTAGGTGTTGAAGGAGATCCCCACGATCCGCTTGAAAAAGCGGGACAGATAGGAGTAATCGTAGCCAAGCTGCCCGGCCAGCGCAGAGAGCGAGCAATCCTCGCCGAACTTTTCCTCCACGAAGGCGAAAATCTGATACAGCAGGCTCTTATTGTCGGTCGGCTTGGGGACGTACTGCGCCCCCTTGTGAAACTGACCGCACAGAGAATACAAAATCCCCTTCTTTTCGATGGAGGATGCGCCTTCCAGCCCATCCAGTGCCCCCAAAAGGTAGGGATCGGGACAAAACCGGTTGCTCTCGGGAATCTGATCCACCACCTTGGTGTGGTATGCCTGCACCATCTTGGGGGTAAAGATGCACAGGATGTGACGGCTGCACTCCGACTCCAGCGAGTGAATCTGATTGGGGAAAATGAGCAGCGCATCCCGCTCTTTGAGCAGGAAGGACTTACCGTCCACCGTCACCCGCATCTCGCCCTCCAAAATGGCGATCACCTCATAGCATTGGTGCAAATGAGGCGGAAAGCTGAAATTGCTGTTTTGTTCGATCTTCAAATAATCGGGAGATCCCAAATGATTGTACTGATAAAACATTTTTACTCCAAAAGTCAAATATTGTCTATTTATTCTACCGTAAATTGCGAGAAATGTCAAGTATAATGTTGTATACTGATAAAAAAGACATGGGAGGTCGTATGAACTATTTCATTGGAGCCGATCTGGGAACGTCGGCACTCAAGCTGCTTCTCTTTGACGAGAGCGGCACCATTGTCAAAACGGTGACCCGCAGCTATCCCGTGTCCTTCCCCGCTCCCGGATGGAGCGAGCAAAGCCCCGAGGATTGGTGGGATGCCTTCGTCTCGGGCGTGCGCGAGCTGACCGAAAAAATCGCTCCCGCAGAGATTGCCGCCATCGGACTTGGCGGTCAGATGCACGGTCTGGTTGCGCTGGACAGCGAGGATCGGGTGATCCGCCCTGCCATCTTGTGGAACGATGGACGCACCGACAAAGAAACCGCGTGGCTGAACAGCGAGATCGGCAAAGAAACGCTGTCCGCCCACACTGCCAACATCGCCTTTGCAGGCTTTACCGCGCCCAAGCTACTATGGATGCAAGAAAATGAGCCCGAAAATTTCGCAAAGATCCGCAAGATCATGCTTCCCAAGGACTACGTGAGCTATCGTCTGACCGGTGTTCACTGCACCGACTACTCCGACGCATCGGGAATGCTGCTCTTGGACGTGGAAAACCGCGCTTGGTCGAAGGAGATGCTGGAGATCTGCAATCTTCGAGAGGAGCAGATGCCCACGCTGTACGAGAGCCATCAGGTAGTAGGCAAACTCACCCCATCGGTGGCAGAGCTGTTGGGGCTTTCGGAACACACCCTCGTGGTAGCAGGTGCAGGCGATAACGCCGCCGCCGCCATCGGCACGGGCACGGTGGGCGAGGGCAAGTGCAATATCTCGCTGGGCACGTCGGGGACGATCTTCATCTCCTCAAAATCCTTCTCGGTAGATCCTTACAATGCCCTGCATTCCTTCTGTCACGCCGACGGTGGGTATCATCTCATGGGTTGCATTCTCTCCGCCGCTTCCTGCAACAAGTGGTTCTGCGAGGATATTCTGGGCACCGACGACTATGCCGCCGAGCAAGCAGGCATCACCGAGGATCAGCTGGGGCAGAATTCTGTCTTCTTCCTTCCCTATCTGATGGGCGAGCGCAGTCCCATCAACGATACCGACGCAAGAGGTACCTTCGTGGGGCTTCGGATGGACACCCGTCGGG
Organism: Clostridia bacterium; assembly: GCA_017453085.1. Lineage (GTDB taxonomy): Bacteria > Bacillota > Clostridia > Oscillospirales > CAG-272 > CAKSQF01. Next base: position 1,889 of record JAFTKV010000035.1, on the reverse strand, counting down.
AGGAAATGGTACTGGCGGTGCTGGAAGGCGTTGCCTTTGCCATCCGGGATTGTCTGGAGATCGCACGGGCACAAGGCATCCAAATTGACACCAGCGGTCTTTGCGGCGGCGGTGCCAAATCGAAGCTGTGGCAGACGATCATCGCAAGCGTCTTGAATCTTACCCTGACCATCCCCAAAACCGAGCAAGGTCCCGACTACGGTGCCGCTATGCTGGCAATGGTGGGAGCAGGCGTTTATCCCACGGCCAAGGACGCTGCCGATGCAATCGTGCAGTTGAAAGAGTTCATCACCCCCGATCCCAAGATAACCTCCCGTTACGATTGGCAATATGCGAAATTCAAAGAAATCTATCCTTCCATGAAGGAATTATTTCAAAAAATAAAGTGAGGTATATTATGATGAGTCAGTTTGCAAACATCCCCGTTATTCCCTACGAGGGCAAGGACAGCCAAAATCCCTTGGCATTCAAGTATTACGATGCCGATCGCATCATTCTCGGCAAACCGATGAAGGAGCACCTTCCCTTCGCAATGGCTTGGTGGCACAATCTTTGTGCCGCAGGTACCGATATGTTCGGCAGGGACACCGCCGACAAATCCTTCGGCGCAGAAAAAGGCACGATGGAGCACGCCAAAGCCAAGGTAGATGCCGGATTTGAATTTATGCAGAAGCTGGGCGTGCAGTATTTCTGCTTCCACGACGTAGACCTGGTTCCCGAGGCCGACGACATCAAGGAAACCAACCGCCGTCTGGACGAGATCACCGATTATATGCTGGTGAAGATGCAGGAAACCGGCATCAAGTGTCTGTGGGGAACTGCCAATATGTTCTCCAACCCTCGCTTTATGAACGGTGCGGGCAGTACCAACTCTCCCGAGGTCTTCTGCTTTGCCGCCGCGCAGATCAAGAAGGCGCTGGAGCTCACCGTCAAGCTGGGCGGCAGAGGCTACGTGTTCTGGGGCGGCCGTGAGGGCTACGAAACCCTGCTGAACACCGATATGAAGCTGGAGCAGGAGAACATCGCGCGGCTGATGCACATGGCTGTGGACTACGGCCGCTCCATCGGCTTTACCGGCGATTTCTACATCGAGCCCAAGCCCAAAGAACCTATGAAGCATCAGTACGATTTTGATGCCGCTACCGCCATCGGATTCCTCAGACAGTACGGTCTGGATAAGGATTTCAAGATGAACATCGAAGCCAATCACGCCACTCTGGCAGGCCACACCTTCCAGCACGATCTGCGCGTCTCCGCGATCAACGGAATGCTGGGCTCCATCGACGCCAATCAGGGCGACCTCCTGCTGGGCTGGGATACCGACGAGTTTCCCTCCAACGTATATGAAGCCACCATGTGTATGTACGAGGTGCTCAAAGCGGGCGGTCTGACCGGCGGCTTCAACTTCGACTCCAAGAACCGCCGTCCCAGCAATACCATGGAGGATCTGTTCCACGCTTACATTCTGGGTATGGACACCTTCGCGCTGGGTCTGATCAAGGCTGCCGCCATCATCGAGGACGGCAGAATCGACGCCTTCGTAGCAGAACGCTATGCAGGCTATCAGAGCGGCATCGGCGCAAAGATCGTCAGCGGCGAGGCTACGCTTGCCGAGCTGGCGGCTTATGCAGAGGAGCTGGGCAATGCCAAACTCCCCGGCAGCGGCAGACAGGAATATCTGCAGAGCATTGTGAACCAAATTTTGTTCAACTAATATAGGAGAATATTATGAAAATGGAGCTTCATCTCAACCCCGACAGAGTCATCGGCGTCAGAAGCCCGATGCTCTACGGTCATTTCATCGAGCACTTCCACCGCCAGATTTACGGCGGCGTGTACCAGCCGGATCATCCGCTGGCGGATGAAGACGGCCTGCGCACGGATGTGCT
>JAFTKV010000258.1 GCA_017453085.1 Clostridia bacterium | reverse complement strand
TTTCAAACTTTCCAAAAACTTTTTGGAAAAATGATTGTATTGTCTGCGCGACAAGTATTTGTCGCGCTTATTAGAAGTTCTTGAAGTCCGGAAACTTCTTTCAAGAAGTTTCTGGTGGGGTGCAGGGGTGAACCCCCTGCTCAATTCCCCTGCAATGCCCGGATGCGGTCGCGTAGCTCGGCGGCGGTTTCGAAATCCAGACGGGCGGCGGCATCCCGCATCTGCTTTTCCAGCTCGGGGATGGATTCGGGGGTGGGCGCGTTCTTGGGCGGTCTGCCGGGCTTGCCCTTCCCTTTCTTCTTTCCGCTCTCCTCGTCCTTGCTGCCCAGATCGATCAGCTCACGGACGGGCTTGATAATGGTCTGCGGTACGATGCCGTTTGCTTCGTTGTAGGCCTCCTGAATGGCACGGCGGCGGTCGGTCTCCAGAATAGCCGCCTGCATGGAGGCGGTCATTTTGTCGGCGTACATAATGACTCTTCCCTCGGCGTTTCGGGCGGCACGGCCTATCGTCTGGATCAGCGCAGTCTCGCCTCGGAGGAAGCCCTCCTTGTCGGCGTCCAGGATCGCCACCAGCGACACCTCGGGGATGTCCAGACCCTCACGGAGGAGGTTGACACCCACCAGCACGTCGAAGACGCCCAGTCGCAGGTCGCGGATGATCTCGGTGCGCTCCACCGTTTCCACGTTGTGGTGGATGTATTTGACCTTGATCAGATTCATTTCCAGATATTCGGTCAGATCCTCGGCCATCTTCTTGGTGAGAGTGGTGACCAGCACCCGCTCGCCCTTTTCGGCGCGGATGCGGATCTCGCCCATCAGATCGTCGATCTGCCCTTCGATGGGGCGAACCTCCACCTTGGGATCGATAAGCCCCGTGGGACGGATCAGCTGCTCGGCGATCTGACCGCTGCGGCTTCGCTCGTACTCACCGGGGGTGGCGGAAACGTAGATCACTTGATTGATCTTCTTCTCAAATTCGTGAAAATACAGCGGGCGGTTATCATAAGCTGAGGGCAGACGGAATCCAAAATCCACCAGCGACTTCTTCCGTGCGCTGTCGCCGCCGCTCAGTCCCCGCACCTGCGGGAGGGTCACATGGCTTTCGTCGATGAACATCAGAAAATCGTCGGGGAAATAGTCCAGCAGCGTGTAAGGCGTACTGCCTGCCGGTCTGCCCGAGAAGATACGGGAGTAGTTCTCCACCCCCGAGCAGAAACCCACCTCACGGAGCATTTCCAGATCGTACTTTGTCCGCTCCTCGATGCGCTGGGCCTCGATATATTTGTTTTGGGATTTGAACCACGCAACCCGTTCCTCCATCTCCCGATAGATCTCCTCAAATGCCGCCTCCCGCTTATCCTCGGAGATGGCGTAGTGGGTGGCGGGGAAAATGCAGGCGTAGGAGATGCTGCGCAGTACCTCGCCGGTGACCACGTGCACCTCGGTGATCCGCTCGATCTCGTCGCCCCAGAACTCCACGCGGATGGCTTTTTTGTCCTGAGATGCGGGGAGCACCTCCACCACGTCGCCGCGGACGCGGAAGCGGTCACGGGCGAAGGCGAGGTCGTTGCGGGTGTAGTTCATGGCGATGAGGCGAGCGATCATCTCCTCACGGGACATTTCTGCCCCTACACGGAGTGCCAGCACCTGCTCCTCATAGGCGTTAGGATCGCCCAGAGAGTAGATGCAGGATACGCTGGCCACGATGATCACGTCCCGTCGTTCGAATAGCGAGGAGGTGGCCGAATGGCGCAGACGGTCGATCTCGTCGTTCACCGCCGAGTCTTTTTCGATATATAAGTCCTTGCCCGGGATGTAGGCCTCGGGCTGGTAATAGTCGTAGTAGGAAACGAAATACTCTACGGCGTTGTCGGGGAAAAACTCCCGAAATTCGCCGCAAAGCTGAGCGGCAAGGGTTTTGTTGTGCGCCAGCACCAGCGTGGGCTTGTTCACACGGGCGATGATGTTCGCCATGGTGAAGGTCTTGCCCGATCCGGTGACACCGAGGAGGGTCTGCTCCTGGATGCCTGCCTCCACGCCCGCCGTCAGACGGTCGATGGCTTCGGGCTGGTCGCCTGTGGGGCGGTAGGTGCTGTTGAGCTTGAAGGTGCCCTTGAGGGCGTTGTTTCCAAAAATACCCATACCTGCTCCTTTCGTTTGGGGTATAGTTAGTGCGATGGTTGATGCGAGGGGTCTGCGCAATTCTTGTAGGGGACGGCGGAACATACCGCGCCAAGGGAACGGGCGGTGCGATGTGTTCGCACATCCCCACCGCCGTAGGGGAGCGCATTGCGCTCCCGCATTCGAAGACGGCAACAAACGGTTCGCACCGAGGCAATGTGCGGTGCGGGGATGCCCTCTCAGTCACCTTGCCGTGACGGTGAGGGTCAATCGATCCGCACTACCGCCACTCAATTAAAAATTACTTCTTTCCGAACAATTTTCCGAAGAAGGACTTCTTTTCCTTCTTCACTTCCTTTTCGGGGGTGATGTTTTCAATCAGCTCTTCCTCCAGCTGAGCGGCTTCCTCTTCCGCCTCGGCACGGTCGTCCTCTACCTCGGGCTCGCCGAACAGGGTGCCGCCGAAGATGGAATCGCACTCGGCTACCTCTGCCTCCTCGGGCTCTTCCTCGGCAATGCGTCCCCGCTGACGGTAGAGGGTGATCACGCTGCGCAGAACGTAGGGATTGTCCACCAGAGTGACCTGCACCTCTCCGTCCTCGCTCAGCTCAAAATCGAAGACTACCTGATCGCCGTCCTCCTCGCCGTTCTCGTCCAGGGGCTGCAGCAGCGCAAAGTTGTGATCCACCATCTCGTCCTCGTATTCCTCGGAGGGAGTGGTCACGGGGATCAGCGCCATCTGAGAGAATCGGGCGATCTCGCCACGGTCGTTCTCCAGCTCGATGGGCTCGTCGTTATTGGGATCGCTCAGCTGCTCCAAAATCTTTTTCAAATCGCTTCTCATTGTCAAATTCTCCTTTATTTATACGATTATGTACGTTTTTTCCATTGTTTATCCAAATGATCATCCGATCTCCCTGCGATAGGGGACCGATGCTGCCGCGCCCGGTCTGGTCACGGCAATGGCCGCTGCTTTGGCGGCAAGGGAGAGTGCCTCCTCGGCGGATGCCCCCTCTGCTCGCGCAGCCAGAAAATAGCCGGTAAAGGTGTCTCCTGCAGCCGTGGTGTCCACCGCCTCCACAGGGCAGGCAGAGCCGTAGACCCGCTTGCCGTCCACCTGCCAAAAGGCACCGTCGGCACCCAGTGTCAGCAGGATCTCGGAGCGAGGATAGAGCATCGCCAGTCTGTCCGGCACGGCGAAGGGCTCGGTCTCGCCGGTGAGCGCGTACCCCTCCGTCTCGTTCAGGATAAAGCAGTCCACCGCCGACAGATCGGTGTGGAGAAGCTCCTCCGTGATGGGGGAGGGATTCAGAATCACCCGCATCCCCCGCTCCTTGGCAAGGGACAGCAGCGTGGGGAGCCCCGCCACCTCATTCTGGAGCAGCAGCCAATCCTCCGCGCCGAAGCAGGCAACCACCGACCGCATATAGTCGGCAGAAACGGTGCCGTTTGCGCCTGCACAGACCAGGATGCAGTTCTGCCCTTCGGGATTTACCTGGATCACGGCGTGCCCCGTGGGCTGATCGGTCACTCCCAGATGGGTGACGTCCACTCCCTCGGCGGACAGAAGGTCGGCCAGAAAGCCGCCGTCCCTGCCGATCTGCCCCGCATGGCAGACGGGTGCACCTGCACGGGCAAGGGCGATGGACTGATTCAGCCCCTTCCCTCCCGCGTTCTTTTGATAGGACAGCACCGACGCCGTCTCCCCGGGAGCGACGAAATGCGCCACCCGATAGACGTGGTCGATATTCAGCGAGCCAAAATTCAGAATCTTCATCTCATCCCTCCAGCAGCTTGCCGAAGAGATCCTCCATCAGGCGATCCCTGTGCACGTGGTAGACGTAGGTCATGGGCTCGCCCTCCTCGGTCCCGTATCTGCCGTCGTAGTCGGGCAGGAGACGGGGACAGGTGTCCCACAGGAAATAGCGGTGCGGATCGACCAGCCACGCCACGGCGGTCACGTCCCAGATCACCCGCGACCAGGGGCGGTGATTTCCCGGATAGCAATCCAGCACGTTCTGCGCCAGATAATCGGCCAGCGGATTCTTGCCCAAAAGATGATATCTCAGCTCGGGAGCGGTGGTGGTAAAGGCAGACACCACGCCCATACATGGGAGCTGAACGAAGGGGACGCCGCTCTTCATCACCACGCGGGCGGCGGCAACGTCCTGCCAAAGGTTGAACTCACGGGTGTCCGGCCAGACTCTGCCGTGACCGCCCAGCCACACCAGCACGATCCGATCGGCCAGAGTGGGGTCGATGAGCATCGCCGACGCTATATTGGTAATGGCACCGATCGCCACCACGTACAGGGGATTTTCCGCAGAATAGTCCCGGGACAGCTTGATCAGCCGCTCTGCCGCAGGGGAGAGGTCGGGGGTCTGCTCGTCGGGCAAAAATGCCTTGCTCCCCCGATAGACCGACGGGATCATCTCCTCTCTGCCGCACAGGGCGAGCAGCTTCAGGATCTCGTTATAGCTTTTCTCCATGCCGTCCTCGGGGGAGACGGAGCGTTCGTTGAGAAAGGGGGCAGCAAAGAGCCCGCGGGGGTTGATCCGATCAGAATGCTTCAGAAAGTAAGCGATGGCGAACTGATCGTCGATCTCGTTGTAGGCGTCTGTATCCAGCACGGCGTCCACCCTCCCGACGGGGGGAGCGAGCCATTTTTCGAGCATCATCCGATCCATTGTAAATCCTCCTTCAACCGCCGCAAGCCACGGCGGCAATCCGAACAAATATTCTCTTTTCATTATAGCATATTATTTTATAAAATGCAATAGCATCGTCCGATATTTTTATGATTTTCGGAAGAAATTGCAGAAAACGATCCTCCTCCAAGGGAGGCCTGCACCGGGGAAGCGTGCGGCTGGATGCGTTTGGAGCGGGCTGGACGCTTCGCTATTCCGTCGCTACGCTCCTTACGAGGACGTCGGCCCCTACGGGTGCGGCGGAACATACCGCACCAAGACGACGGTCGGCGCATTTTGTTCGCCCCGCCCCCACCCCTGTAGGGGAGCGCATTGCGCTCCCGCCGTCGAAGACGGCAACAAACGGTTTGCGCCAAGGGAACGGGCGGTGCGTCTCCTTCGATGCCGCCTGCGGCGGCGCGGGCTGGACGCTTCGCTATTCCGTCGCCACGCTCCTTACAAGACCGTTCCCTACAAGGTTGGCGGAACATACCGCACCAAGTGAACGTGCGGTGCAACGTGTTCGCGCCACCCCCACCGGTAGGGGACTTCCCTTCGCCAAAAATCACAAACTTTTTTCGCAAAAATGCCGATTCCGACTTGATTTTTTCGAAAGGTTGTGCTATACTGAAATGTATAGTTGAAATTTTGGGGAGGACTGCCGGATGAAGCAAAAAGTGGCACTGGTCACCGGCGCATCAAGCGGAATCGGCAAGGCAATTGCCATTGCACTGGCCGATAACGGCTACGCAGTTGCGCTGGGTTGCCGCAATACAACTGCCGCTGCGGCGGTCGCCGAGACGATCCGCCAAAACGGCGGTACTACCCTCGTCTGCCCTGCCAACGTGGAATCCGCCGACGAGGTGGAAGCGATGGTGACCGCCGCACGGGCACTGGGGCCCATCGACCTGCTGGTTCCCGCTGCGGGCATCGCCTACCAGAATCTCTTCCAATACACCGACGAGGCCACCTACGACCGCATCATGAACACAAACGTCAAGGGTGCCTATCTGTGCGCCAAGGCCGTGCTTCCCGAGATGATCTCCCGCCGAAGCGGCGTGATCCTCTTCCTCTCCTCCATGTGGGGCGAGGTGGGCGCATCCTGCGAGGTGGTCTACTCCGCCTCCAAGGCGGCACTGATCGGGCTTTGCAAGGCACTGGCAAAGGAAGTGGCTCCCTCCGGTATACGGGTCAACTGCATCTCTCCCGGTGTCATCCGCACTCCCATGACCCGGGGGCTGGGCGAGGATACCCTCTCCGCTTTGGCCGAGGAAACGCCGCTGGGCAGAATCGGCACCCCCGAGGAGATCGCAGATGCCGTCCTGTTTCTCGCCGGCGACTCTGCCTCCTTCATTACGGGGCAGATTCTGGGAGTTAATGGCGGACTGGTCATTTGATTCTCGGCAATATCCACAAATTCCAACATTCATTTTTGGTGAATACGCAGAAAATCGCAATTCCCTATTGCAATCCACCGCTTTTTGTGCTATACTGTTTCCATCATTTTTTTGGAGCGTCAGAAATGTATACTTCCTGTGCAATTCTGAATACTGTACTACTCAGCGGCATTATTCTACTGGTTCACCTGTAAAATAATACGCTTTGAAGTGCTGCTTGTACGGAATTTTCACTATTTGTATACATATTTGATGTGATACAATGATTTCCTCAGTCTTACGGCAACTTTGAAGCCGTAAGGCTTTTTGTTTTTCTTGCCAAACGATTCGCACCAAGGGAACGGGCGGTGCGCCTCCTTCGTTTGCCGCCTGCGGCGGCGCGGAACGGGACGCTTCGCTATTCCGTCGCTCCGCTCCTTACAAGACCGTTCCCTACAAGGTTAGATCGATCCGCACGTTGTCTGCTCCAAGGGGGCGTGCGGTGGAATGCGTTTGGCGCGGGCCGTCGAGGACGCCGGCCCCTACAGGTGCGGCGGAACATACTGCACCAAGGGAAAGGTCGGTGCAATGTGTTCGCACCGAGGCGTGCAAATCTTAGTTTTACCAAATCATATAATTCAAATATACCACAGCGAAAGGAATCTACTATGATACTCAGCGGATCCCAAATCCTCATCGAAACCCTGCTGGAGCAGGGGACTGACACCGTCTTCGGCTATCCCGGAGGAACGGTGCTCAACATCTACGACGAGCTGTACAAGAGCTCCGATCGGATCAAGCACATCATCTCGGCGCACGAGCAGGGCGCGGTGCACGCCGCAGACGGCTACGCCAGAGCATCCGGCAAGGTGGGTGTGGTCATCGCCACCTCCGGTCCCGGTGCGACCAACCTGGTCACCGGCATCGCCAACGCCTATCTGGACAGCACCCCCATCGTCGCCATCACCGGTAACGTGGGCAGAAGCCTCATCGGCCGTGACTCCTTCCAGGAGGTTGACATCAAGGGCATTACCATGCCCATCACCAAGCACAACTTCCAGGTGCGCTCCACCGAGGAGCTGGCAGACACCGTCCGCAAGGCCTTCAAGATCGCCCGCAGCGGCAGACCCGGCCCCGTGCTGATCGATATCCCCAAGGATATCCAGATCGCCACCACCGAGTACACACCTGCCTCTCCCCTGCCCTCGGACAAGGCTCCCTACGCCTACGAGACCGACATCGCAGCGGCTGCGAAGATGATCGCCGAGGCTAAGAAGCCCTACGTTTACTGCGGCGGCGGTATCATCAACGCTGCGGCAGGACCTGAGATCGTCGCACTGGCCGACGCCATAGACGCTCCCATCGGCTTCTCCATGATGGGTCTGTCCGCCGTTCCTACCACTCATCCCCGCGCATTGGGCATGGTGGGTATGCACGGTCACTACGCCGCTACCAAGGCAATGTACGAGTCCGACCTGATCCTGGCTCTGGGTATCCGCTTCTCCGACCGTGCCACTGGCGACAAGAAGAGATTCGCTACCGGCGCAAAGATCATCCACATCGACATCGACAACGCCGAGCTGAACAAGAACATCACCTGCCACCTGGGCATCAACGCAGACGTGAAGGAGACCGTCTCTCGCATTCTGGAATGCATCGCTCCCACGCCTCATCCCGAATGGGCAGAGCAGGTTGCCTCCTTCCGCAAGTATGAAGAGGAGAACCTCTATCTGGGCAAGGGCGATTTGACTCCCTATCAGATCATCGACGCAGTGATGGAGCGCACCGAGCCCGAAATGCCCATCGCCACCGACGTTGGTCAGCACCAGATGTGGGCAGCACAGCGCTGCAAGCTGGAAGCCCCCCGCACCTTCGTTTCCTCCGGCGGTCTGGGCACTATGGGCTACGGCATGGGTGCCGCCATCGGTGCCTGCGTGGCAACCGGCAAGCGCACCGTCCTCTTCACCGGCGACGGCAGCTTCGGTATGAATCTGAACGAAATGGCCACCGCCGTTTCCCAGAATCTGCCTCTGGTCGTGATGCTGATGAACAACGGCGTACTGGGTATGGTTCGCCAGTGGCAGACCCTCTTCTTCGGTCAGCGCTACTCCCAGACCACCCTCGACCGCAAGACCGATTTCGTGGCTCTTGCAAAGGCCTTCGGTGCCGACGGCTATCCGGTCACTAACAAGGAAGAGCTGACCGCTGCGCTCGACAAGGCGTTTGCCGCTGACGGCCCCGTTCTGCTGGATTGCCGCATCGACCAGGATGAAATGGTCATGCCCATGATCCCGCCCAACGGCAGTATCACCGATATTCTCGTCAATCTCAAGAACTGATGGAAGGAGATAAACCAATGAAAAAATACGTGATTGGTATGCTGGCCAACAACGAGGCCGGCGTTCTGAACCGCATTACCGGTCTGTTCGGCAGACGCGGCTTTAACATCGTTTCCATCACCGCGGGTGAGACCGAGGACCCCAAGCTCTCCCGTCTGACCGTTACCTTCACCGGCGACGAATACGCCCGTGATCAGGCGATCCGTCAGGCCGCCAAGTGCGTGGACGTGGAGTACATCAAGGAGCTTCCCATCGAAAAGAGCATCACCCGTGAGCTGGTCATGCTGAAGGTCGCCACCGACGACGCCGATATGCGCAAGGACGTTATGGACGCCATCGCCGCCTTCAAGGCCAAGCAGATCGACTATTCCTCCCGTGCGGTAGTGGTTGAGCTCACCGGCGAGAGTGCCAAGATCGACTCCTTCATCGAGCTGATGAAGCCCTACGGAATCCTGGAGCTGTGCCGTACCGGTACGGTAGCTATGGACAGAGGCACCACCTGCCTCAAGAATTCGTAAAACCCACCCCGAGATCTTTGGGAACGATTGGGCAATCCCTACGGGATTGAACGAAACCGATTCTACTCAACCGTAGGGGCGACCTGCGGTCGCCCGCTCCAAACGGTATGCACCAAGGTGTAGTCGGTGCGGATTGTTTCACGGACCGTCGAGGACACCGGTCCCTACAAGGTAATTTCGGCTTTGTACGCACCACCGCGTAGGGACAGGCCTCCGGACTGTCCGTCTCAAACGATCTGCACCAAGGTATAGTCGGTGCGAATTGTTCGTTGCCGCCTACGGCGGCACGGACGGCCGAGGACGCCCGTCCCTACAGGTTGGGCAAAGAATCTCCTATCGGCGAAGAATTTCTCCATTAGGCAAACAATTCTCCGTAGGGGAGGGGCTTGCTCCTCCCGCCCTCCCCCACAGATCCCTCGGTTCGTTTTAGATAAAAAAATCTATCATTACATATTTTAAGGAGATTTGAAAATTATGGCAGCAGTAATGTATTACGAAAAAGATTGTGACCTTTCCCTTCTGGACGGCAAGACCGTTGCAGTGGTTGGCTACGGCTCTCAGGGTCACGCACACGCACAGAACCTCCGCGACAGCGGCGTGAAGGTCATCATCGGTCTGTACGAGGGCTCCAAGTCCGCAGTCCGCGCAAAGGCTGACGGCTTCGAGGTGTACAACACCGAGGATGCAGTGAAGAAGGCCGACATCGTCATGATCCTGGTCAACGACGAAAAGCAGGCTTCCCTCTACAAGAACTGCATCGCACCCTATCTGAGAGACGGCATGACCCTCTGCTTCGCTCACGGCTTCAACATCCACTTCAAGCAGATCGT
>JAFTKV010000257.1 GCA_017453085.1 Clostridia bacterium | reverse complement strand
TGCCCATCTCCTCATCGGGTCATCTGGCGATCTTCCAGAGCGTTTTCGGTGCCGGCGACCCCGATGCCAACATCTCCTTTAACGTGCTGCTCCATTTGGGCACGCTCATTGCCGTTTTCTTCGTCTATTGGCGAGACATTGCCCGGCTGATCTGCTCCTTTTTTACCCTCTGCGGCAAGCTGCTTCGGGGGAATTTCAAATTCTCTTCCTACAACGAAAACGAGCGTTTCGTGATCCTGGTGCTGATCGCCACTCTTCCGCTGGTTCCCGCCGCACTGATCGAGGGGTATATTTCCGCACTTTCTTCCTATATTATTATTGTGGGTGTCATATTGCTGCTGAACGCCGTGCTTCTCTTCTTCTCTGACAGCATGGCCAGGGGCAACAAAACCTTAGGAGAAGTCAAGCCCCGTAACGCCATCGTCGTGGGACTTTGCCAAATGCTGGCCACCCTTCCTGGGCTGTCCCGCTCCGGCTCCACCATCACCGGCGGTCTGACCCAAGGCTTCGAGCGTCCCTTGGCGGTAAAATTCTCCTTCATTCTTTCCATTCCCGCAATTCTGGGTGCTTGCGTGCTGAAGCTTCCCGATTTCTTCGAAACGGCTGCATCCGAGGGAAGCGAACAGCTTTTGATCTACCTGGCCGGCGCGCTGGTGGCTGCACTGGTAGGCGTCGCGGCTATGAAGCTGTTGACCTATATCTCCAAAAAATCCAATTTCAGAATTTTCTCCTATTACTGCGTTGGCGCAGGCCTCTTTGCCGTGATCTGGGGACTCACCCATTAACCGAAAGGAACGAAAGGATTCATACATGGCTACGAAAAAGAAAAAAACAAAAAAATCTACCGCAACCCGCAAAAAAGCTGATCCGCTGCAGGATAGAGTGCCCGGTCGCACTGTCGATGCAGGCTCCGAAAAGATCACCACTGATCCCGGTCGCTCCGACCCTGACAATCTGCGGAATCTGATCGTCTTTTTTGCGCTGCTGATCGGCGCGATCCTCTCCTTCGTCTTCCTGTTTTTCACCGATCTGTCCGCAGGCACGGACGGCAACGCGGGTCCTGTAGGCTACGCCTTCTGCTGTCTCTTCTTCGGGCTGCTGGGCCCCACCGCCTACATAGTCCCCTTTGCGCTCCTGTATCTGGTGATCTTCCGCAACCGCTCCCTTCGACAAAACACCTTTTTGCTGAAAGCCGTTTCGGTGCTCGTCTTCATCCTGCTGATCGCATCCGCCTTCCAGCTATGGGTGCAAGGCTCCGACCGTCCCGCGTCCATCGGTATTTCTTCCCTTTGGAATAACGGCATTGACGGGCAGGGTGGCGGCCTCCTGGGCGGCGCACTGGGCGGACTGCTCTACCTGCTGATGAAGAAGGCCGCATGGTTCATTCTGGTTCCCTGCTTGATCGCCAATCTGCTGCTGCTCATCGAGGTCACTCCCTCTATGATCTCCCGCTTCTTCCGTAGACTTGCCTCCAACATCCGTGCATACATGGTCTCCTCCGACCAGGAGGACGAGCCCGAGGAGGAAGAGGAACAGCCTGCCCCCAAGAAAAAGAAGTGCGCCGAGCAAAAGGAAGAACCCGTCGCAGCTCCTGCGCCCGTCGAAAAATCCCGTCGCAAAGTCTTTGGCGTGGAGGACGAGCCCTCCGCTCCCGAAAGCGAGCCTACGATGGAGGTCCCCGCCGTGGAAATGAAGCCCGTAGAGGTAATCAGGCCCATGGGCGATCCGATGGTGGTAGATATCGCCACCGGCGAGGTCATCGAGCCCGTCTATTCCGCCGCGACAGCTTCCGGATCCTCCAACAATCTCAGCTTAGGCGATATTTACGTCTCCCCCGACAACGACGAAGCAGCAGAGCGTCTGGGACGCCAGATGGCCGAGCAACGCAACTATGCCAATAGTGCGCACAACTCCGCCGAGCTGGATCTTTCCGACGAAGACCGTGCACCCTGGGAAGACCCTGCTAAGCCGGACGGCACCCCCGAGCTGCTGACCCCCGAAGAGGAAGAGATCGCCTCCTTCCTGCTGGATACCACCCGAGAGCCTGTTGCCGAGGACACCCTCCCCGATTATGCAGTAGAGGAAGCAAAGCCGATCTATCGGTTCCCGCCCATCACTCTGCTCTCCCAAAACGTCAACGCCCGCGCCGAGGACAGCAGCGAGGAGCTGCGCCGCAATGCAGAAAAGCTGGTTTCGGTGCTGAAATCCTTCCGTGTACCCACCGAGGTAGTCAACGTTTCTCACGGCCCTACTATCACCCGTTACGAGCTCGCCCCCAAGGAGGGCGTGCGCGTACGTGCCATTGCCAATCTGGTAGACGACATCGCTCTGAATCTGGAAACCTCCGGCGTGCGAATCGAAGCCCCCATCCCCGGCAAGGCGGCTGTGGGTATTGAGGTGCCCAACAAATCCGCCGCTACCGTATATCTGCGGGAGCTGCTGGAAAATCCCTCCTTTGAAAACTCCAAGAGCAAGGTCACCTGTGCGCTGGGCATGGACGTTGCCGGTGCTCCCGTCTATCTGGACATCGCCAAGATGCCTCACCTACTCATCGCAGGCGCTACCGGTATGGGTAAATCGGTCTGCATCAACTCGCTGATCGTTTCCCTGCTCTACAAGGCCTCCCCCGACGAGGTGAAGCTGATCCTCATCGACCCCAAAAAGGTAGAGTTGAACGTCTACAACAAGCTACCTCACCTGCTGGTGCCGGTTGTGAATCTGCCCAAGAAGGCGGCAGGCTCTCTGTCCTGGGCGGTCGGCGAGATGGAACGTCGCTTCGAGCTGATCGAGGAAGTGGGCGTACGCGATATCAAGGGCTACAACCAGATCACCGCAAACGACCCTCAGAAGGAATTCCTGCCGCACATCATCATCATCATCGACGAGCTGGCCGACCTGATGATGACCGCTCCCGACGACGTGGAAGAATCCATCTGCCGTCTGGCACAAAAGGCCCGTGCCGCAGGTATGCACCTGATCATCGGTACTCAGCGTCCTTCAGTTGACGTCATCACCGGTCTGATCAAGGCTAATATCCCCTCCCGAATCGCCTTTACGGTTGCCTCCAACGTGGACTCCCGTACCATCATCGACGTGGCAGGCGCAGAAAAGCTGATCGGCCGCGGCGATATGCTCTACGCTCCCGTCGGTGCTATGAAGCCCATCCGTGTACAGGGCTCCTTCGTCTCTGACAAGGAAGTGGAGGCGGTCTGCGACTTCATCCGCGCCCAGGCAGGCGATGGCGAGTACAGCTCTGCCATTATGGAGGAGATCGACAAGAACGCCGAGCAGTGCGGACAAAAGAAAAAGTCCGGCTCTGCCGACCTGTCTGCAGGCGGCGAGGACGACGGCGATATCGATCCCAAGTTCAACGATGCCGTAGAGGTTGCGCTGGAAATGGGCAAGATCTCCACCTCCCTCCTCCAGCGGCGACTGAA
The DNA here is from genome assembly GCA_017453085.1 of Clostridia bacterium. Lineage (GTDB taxonomy): Bacteria > Bacillota > Clostridia > Oscillospirales > CAG-272 > CAKSQF01. Next base: position 1,660 of record JAFTKV010000257.1, on the reverse strand, counting down.
TCTGGGCTACGGCAGAGCAGCCAAGATCATCGACCGTATGCAGGCCTGCGGCATCGTCAGCGAGCCCGACGGCCAAAAGCCCCGCACCGTCCTCATCTCCCGCTCCGACTGGAACGAGATCAAGATGAGGAGTGAATAAAACAAATGCCTCCGGCGGCCCGCTTTCTTGAAAGAAAGCGGGGCAAAGAACTTCCGGATAATGCCCCGCAAATACTTGCGGGGCACAGAGGAATAATTCAAAGCTTTTCGCAAAGGAATTATGTGCTCCATATAATTCCTTTCCCAAGAGTTCTTGAAGATTCTTAAGAAACTTCTTGCAAGAAGTTTCTTAAGTGGGGTTCGGGGCAACGCCCCGACAGAAAGGATTTATTCAAAATGGGTAAACTATTTGTAATTGACGGACTGGATGGCTCCGGAAAGGGGACGCAGTCTGCAAAGCTCACCGAATATTTGATCCAAAAAGGCATTGACGCCCGCCGCATCAGCTTTCCCGCCTACGGTACGCGGGGTGCTTCGCTGGTAGAGGGCTATCTCGGCGGCGAGCTGGGCGGCAAGCCCGACGACACCGGTGCTTACGCTACCTCCACCTTTTACGCCGTTGACCGCTACTGGTCCTATCGCACCGAATGGGGTGAGTTTTACCACCGTCCCGACACGGTGATCGTCTGCGATCGCTATACCACAGCCAACGCCGTTCATCAGTGCTCCAAGCTCCCCCGCGAGCAATGGGACGAGTATCTCAGCTGGCTGTGGGACAACGAATACAACAAGCTGGGCATCCCTCGCCCCGACAAGATCTGCTATCTGGAAATGCGCCCCGATCTCTCCCGCCGACTGGTGCAGGAGCGTTCGGTCAAGGAAGGGCGCAAGATCGACATTCACGAGCGTGACACCGAATATCTCGATCGCTGCTACGAAGCAGCACTCTACGCCAGCGATTATCTGGGCTGGGAGAAGATCACCTGCTACGAGGGGGATGCCATCCGCTCGGTGGACGGTATTTTTGCCGAGCTGCTGGAGCGGCTGGGACTGTGATCCTCCGCCGCAGCAATACCGCCGATCTGCCTGCACTCCAAGCGCTCTGGCAAAGCGTTTTCGGCGATCCTCCCGCCTTTACAGGACGGTTTTACAAAGCCTTTGGCGCAGATTCTGCTATCGTCGCCCAGCAGAAGGGCGAGATCATCGCCATGATCCATCCGCTGCCGGTGGCACTCGCCCAAAACGGGCAATACTCCTTCGGCGTGTATATTTACGCTCTGGCCACCGCTCCCGCCTATCGAGGACGTGGCATCGCCGCTCGCTTGCTTGCCGAGGCGGAGAACGCAGCTTTTCCCACACCGCCCACGTTGGGCGATAAATCCGAGCTGATCGAAAATGTAACCGATACCCCCGCATTCTCCCTGCTGATCCCGGGAGAAGCGTCGCTGTTTGACTACTACCGCGCCCGCGGATATGATCGGATTGCCAAAGTCGTCCCAGAGGAAGCCGAGACTTACCCCGCTCACCTTGCGCAGGGGTTTTCCGCAAATCCCATTTTCCTGAAGCCTGCACACTTCTACGATTTTTCCAAAAAGATCCCCGAGTCGGTGCCCCCTCCCGTGGAGTGTGCGCTGTGGAAACCACTCTTCCCAAGCCTCACCGCAGGAGATCCCACCCTATC
>JAFTKV010000256.1 GCA_017453085.1 Clostridia bacterium | reverse complement strand
GCTGTGAAAATACAGGTTATAGAGGTCTTTCGGCGCATTGACGAACAGATAATCGGCAGTGTCGTCTTTGTCGGTCACGCATTCGTAGCCCCTGGGAACAGGAACCTCAAACTCATCGAGCCCAACCCGTTTTCTCGTCAATCTAAACACCTCCACAGGCAAACGCCATCAGTAACTTGTGTATTATGCAATATTATTATAGCACATATTTTATTAGTTGGAGGGGTGTATTAGGGGTGTATCGGGGGGTGTTTATAGGGTGTATACGGCTTTGGCGGGTGTATTTTGCAAAAAACAAACCTCGATGGCAGCATCATCGAGGTTTGTTTCGGAAAAGGGTTGGCTTTTGTTGAAGCAGGTCTGCGCCTGCTTACCGCGCCCCCACATTTCGAAATCGACAACCGCCCGCCCGCAATCATAACTCCGTCGCTCTCCACATACGGTAGGGTGGAGCCCCCTATCAATTTTCAAGAGGTGACATACCCATGAAGCAATCCAAAGCCCCCGACAGCTGTATCAGCGTGTTCAAGGACGGCACACGCACCACCTGCCCCCAAAAAATTACGGAAATGTGGATAGAACTAATCAACAAACTGGAAAAAAGCAAACGCCTCGGCGTGAGCGCAAAATAATCGCAAGCCGCTTTCGCTGACCGATCGCTTTCCTTCCGATTGTATGGTATACTGTCAGTGGAAACGGCTTGTTCTGATCCGAAAGGAGATATGAACATGAAAGTAGCCATTTATTGCCGCTTATCCGAGGAAGACCGGAACAAGCAGCTTGCAACCGACGACTCGAACAGCATCAAAAACCAAAAAGAGATGCTGCAAAGCTACGCCGCCGAACAGGGCTGGGAGATCTACGATCTCTACAGCGACGACGACTACACCGGCGCCGACCGCCGACGTCCCGAGTTTTGCCGACTGCTCGCAGATGCCGAAAAACGGCGATTCAACATCATCCTGTGCAAGACCCAATCCCGCTTTACCCGTGAGCTGGAGCTGGTGGAGAAGTATATCCACGGGCTGTTTCCAAAGTGGGGCATCCGCTTCGTCAGCATCGTGGACAACGCCGACACCGCCAATAAGGGCAACAAAAAATCCCGTCAGATCAACGGGCTGGTAAACGAGTGGTATCTGGAGGATATGTCCGACAACATCCGCAGCGTGCTGGACAGCCGTCGGGAGAACGGCTATCACATCGGTGCCTTTGCGCTGTACGGCTATCAAAAGGACCCCCTGCAAAAAGGCCGTCTGATCGTGGACGAGGAGGCCGCCGCCGTGGTGCGAGAGGTGTTCACCCTCTTTGCCAAGGGCTACGGCAAGACCGCCATCGCCCGAATGCTCAACGATCGGGGCATCCCTAACCCCACCGAGTACAAGCGGCAAAGGGGGCTTCGCTATCAGCCGCCCAAGTCAAAGGCGGGCACGCTATGGAAGTACTCCGCCATTGCCGATATGCTCGTCAACCAGATCTATATCGGCAATATGGTGCAGGGTCGCTACGGCAGCGTGTCCTACAAGACCAAGCAGTGCCGCCCCCGCCCCAGAAGCGAGTGGTTCGTGGTGGAGGGCACCCACGAGCCGATCATCGAGCGGGAGCTGTGGGATCGGGTGCAGTCCACGGTGGCGGAGCGAGCCAAATCCTTCAACACGGGAGAGATCGGCTTGTTCGCCAAAAAAGCCCGCTGTGCAGGCTGCGGATATTTTATGCGCTCCTCGAAAAATCGGGGACGGTATTATCTGCAATGCACCTGCCGTTACGTGGCCAAGGATGCCTGCGAGGGTGCCTTCATCTCGGTGGATCGGCTGGAGCAGACCGTCCTTTCCGAGCTGCGCCGCCTGACGAAGGAGTATCTGGACAAAGACGAGCTGGAGCGAAACGTGGTGCTTTGCAACAACCTGCAGGAGCGAAAGGAACAGCTTAGCTGCGAGCAAGCCAGATCCCGCAAGAAGCTGGAGGACTACGCCAAGGGCATCCGCGATCTGTATCTGGACAAGATCAAGGGAGTGCTCACCGAAAGCGACTACTCCATCCTTTCCCGAGAGCTGACCGCCGAGCGGGATCGCCTTGGCCGCGTCATCACCGACTACGATCGGCAGATCCGTGAGATCGAGGAGCAGATGGCCGCCGGAGACGACCGCCGCGAGCGGATCGAGCAGTACCTGGAGCCGGAGCATCTGACCCGGGAGATGGTGGTGCAGCTGGTAGATTACGTCACGGTGGGACGGCGCATCGAAGCGACGCGGGACGTTCCGATCGAGATCCATTGGAATTTTTGAAAAAACAACACCAACTCCGTAGGGCGGGGGCTTGCTCCCGCCGACAACAGAGATTCGGTATGTACAAAACTGTATGTCCGTTACGGCGGGAGCACGCCCCCGCCCTACGCGTGATGCCCAAAGGGGAAGCTTAATCAAGTTGTACATTCGCCATTGTCCCGGAGCAGAAAGCCCGCGTGACCTACGACAATCTGCTTCGTCTGATCGACGATCCCGACGTGCGCGATCCCCTGAAGTTTCTTCGGGAGCGGGAGATCGTCCATTACCAGCGCTTCGGTGATGCGCTCAACATGGCCAAGGACGCAATGGATCGCAAAAACGTCTACGCCATCAATCCCGCATTTGACAAGTGCGACCAATAAAGCAATCCCTCTCCAAAGCCGACGCTCCCGTCGGCTTTGATTTTTTGCATTGCAAAAGCGGTTGCAGCTCCCCTTGCAAATTCCCACGATTTATGCTACAATAGTCAAAAAGCCCCCGAAGGGAGAATTTGTGATGATCAATCAAGCCTATATGGACCGTGCCCGTGCGCTGGTGGCACAGATGACCCGCACCGAGAAGGTGCAGCAGATGCTTTATAACGCTCCCGCTATTCCTCGGCTGGGGAGTCCTGCCTACAACTGGTGGAACGAAGCCCTTCACGGAGTCGCCCGTGCGGGACAGGCCACTGTGTTCCCACAAGCCATCGCTATGGCGGCATCCTTCGACGATGCGCTCCTCTACGAGGTTGCCGACGCCATCTCCGATGAAGCCCGTGCCAAGTACAACGAGTACAAACAGCAAGGCTTTACCGATATTCATCAAGGGCTCACCTTCTGGTCTCCCAATATCAATATTTTCCGTGATCCCCGCTGGGGACGGGGACACGAAACCTACGGCGAAGATCCCTACCTCACCGGACGGCTGGGCGCCGCCTTCGTCCGTGGACTGCAAGGCGATCACCCCGACTACTACAAGACCGACGCTACCCTGAAGCACTACGCCGTTCACAGCGGCCCCGAGTCTCTCCGCCACTCCTTCGATGCAGTGGTGGGTGAGGAAGATCTGTGGGGCACCTATCTGTGGGCATTCCAATACTGCATCGACCACGCCCATCCTGCCGCCGTGATGGGCGCGTACAATCGCACGAACGGCGAGCCCTGCTGTGCATCTCCCACCCTTCTGCAGGAAATCCTCAGAGATAAGCTGGGCTTTGACGGCTACGTGGTATCCGACTGCGGAGCCATCACCGACATCTACGCTCACCACAAATACGTGGAGACCAAGCCCGAGGCTGCCGCACTGGCGGTAAAGGCAGGCTGCGATCTCAACTGCGGCGGTGCTTACGCCGCACTGGAGGAGGCGCTGGATAAGGGACTCCTCTCGGAAGAGGATCTCACTATTGCCGTGGAGCGGCTCTTCTACAGCCGCATCCGACTGGGGATGTTCGACGATGATTGCCCCTTTGACGAGATCTCTTACGACCAAGTGGAGTCTCCCGCCCATCGTGCGCTCAGCCTGAAAATGGCAGAGGAAAGCATCGTTCTGCTGAAGAATGACGGCATCCTACCCCTCTCTTCCGCACAGAAGGTGGCGGTGATCGGTCCTAACGCCGACGATCTGTCGATTCTGCTGGGCAATTACAACGGCACGCCCACCAAATATTCCACTCCCCTTGCAGGCATCGCCGCAGCCGTAGAAGCGGCAGGCGGATCGGTGCGCACGGCAAAGGGATGCAATCCCTTCTCCTTCACCAACCGCCATCCCGTGTTCGAGGCGATCTCCGCAGCAAAAGCCGCCGACGTGGTGGTGCTGGTGATGGGACTCAATCCCTCTATGGAGGGCGAGGAGGGCGACGCCTACCACGGCGACGCGTCGGGCGACCGCCGGACGCTGGATCTTCCCGAATCTCAGCAGATCCTCTACCGTGCGGTGCTGGATCTTCACAAACCCACGGTGTTTGTGAATATTTCCGGCTCTGCGGTGAATCTTACCGAGCCGGCAGAGCGGGCAAATGCACTGCTCCAATGCTTCTATCCCGGTGCAGAGGGCGGCGAAGCCCTTGCCAACATCCTCTTCGGCAAGACCTGCCCTTCGGGCAGACTTCCCGTTACCTTCTATCGAAGCGTAGACGATCTGCCTCCCTTCGAGGACTACTCTATGGAGGGACGCACCTACAAATACTTCCGTGGCCGGCCGCTGTTCCCCTTCGGCTTTGGACTTTCCTATGCCGATATTACCGAGGATTGGCTGAGCGAGACTGAGGTGGTCGTCACCAATCGAAGCGACTTTGCCGCTGACTATACCGTCCTTTGCTTTGAAGAGGCCGCTCCCCATGCCCTGTGCGGATTCAGACGGGTGCATCTGGAGGCCGGGGAAACGGTGGGCGTGCAGTTTGAGAAGTATGAATGATAGAAAAAGAGAACCCGCGCGGGTTCTCTTTTTATTTTTCGGCAAGCTCCATCCAACGCTTGCGGGTAAGATAAGTAATATGCAGATCTTGCTTGCCGAAGCGCGTATCAATGGAAGGCTTGGTATGATGATACATAAATCCGCACTTTTCTTGTACGCGACGAGACTTTTCGTTACCATCGAAATAGCCGCACCAGATCACGTCGCAATGCTCGACCTGAAAAGCATATTCCAAAAGTGCTTTGACCGCTTCGGGGATGATGCCTTGTCCCCAATAAGCCCGACCCAGCCAGTAGCCGATCTCCATTTGCTTTTGCCCCTCAAAGCCTTCACTTCGGGACGCTTCCCAAATGGCGATATTGCCCACGGGAAGTCCCACCGATTTGGGAACTACTGCATAGGTGCCTTCCTTTGAAAGAATCGTACGAATGATTTCGCGGCTGTTTTCTACGTCCGTGTGCGGAAACCATCCCGCAGGCGGACCCACATCGGGATCGCAGGCGTGACGATAGAGCTCGGGCGCATCGCTCTCTTCCCACGGACGCAGAATCAGTCGATCGGTGTGAATGGTCATAAGAAGCCCTGCTTTCTCATTGGAATGTTTGGTAACAGTATAGCACAAATTTTTGAAAAAAGCAAGGAAATACTCCAAGCTATCCGCAGATTGCCTAATTCGCCTTTACAAAATAATCTCCATACTCTATCCCACCGTGCCCGATGACCTTCTCCTCGGTTGGCACAAATCCCAATCGCTTCAATGCCTCGATCCGCTGGGTTGCTACGGGGATCGCTTTCGTGGCGATCATCTTGCAGGGAAAATAAGGGAGTGCCTGTTCGAAGATTAGTCCCAAAATCTCTTCGATTGCCATAGAACGCTCAAAATCACTTCGCAGATCAAGGCGGAGCAAGAGACAGTCGGTGAAATAATCGGTGGCAGTTCTGACGAATAACTCTGTAGTTCCTACAGCACACCGTGTACCTTTGTCGATGATCGACATCCGTACATACATCCGATTCCCGTATTCCCATAGCCAAAAATCAATCGCCTGCCTCATCCGCTCCATAGTTGTGTAGTGAAAATCGTCCCCGTTGCAATTGTCGCTGTTGAAGAGGGGAACAGACTTGGGGTCGGAGTAAACCTTCAGCAAGTCTGCAAGATCTTCGTAAGAGATCAATCGCAGAAGGTATTGCTCATTCTCAAACAACGGGCAGTTTTGATAGATGTCTTTCATTGGTTTTCGTTCCTTTCAATTTATTTCTTGTTACGTATCTACGACGAATAATCGTGCTTCATCCGATTCATAATTGCCCAAGCGTTGTCATCCCCCTTTTCCACGCCGTCGCCGGTGGGCAGATCGCCGCAGAGGATGGCGGGGTGGATGGCCGTAGCCCCGAATCGATTTCGGATAGACTCCACGCAGACGTCCAGCTTTTCCTGCCGCTCCAGTGCCGCCGTGTCGGTGAAGAGATCCATTTGAAGCGGAGTGTCCTGCGCCTTCAGATCAATGGCGGTCACCGTCACCGAGCGGACGGGAAGATGCCAGCGATAGCCCCGTTTGAAGAGCTCAAACGCCACCTCGGCGATCTTTCCCGCATTTTGCGTGGGATAAGTGAGCTTTTCCTGCCATTGCTTCCACGAGAGGTTGGAATCCCGAATGGACACCGATACCCCCCACGCCTGCTTGCCGTAGGAGCGAAGCCGATGCCCCAAATCCTGGGTGAGCTGGAGCATTACCCGCCAGACCTCGGCTTCGTTTTCCAAATCCCGGGAGGTGGTGGTGCCGTGGCCTGCCGTTTTCATCGGCAATCCCGCATCCATAGGAGCCACGGGGGATTGATCCTCACCGTTGGCATTCAGCCACAGCGTGCGCCCGTTCTTGCCAAATTTATATTCCAGCACCGACAGCGGCGTGTCGGCCAGCCGTCCGATGGTGTCCACCCCAAAGGCGGCAAGGGCTTTTTGGGTTGCTCTACCCACTCCGAACAGATCGCCCACCGGAAGGGGACGGGTGATCTCCCGATAGCGCTCCCTTGGAATGTGGGTGATGGCATCGGGCTTTTTCAGATCGCTCCCCAATTTGGCAAAGATTTTGTTGAAGGAAACGCCGATCGAAATCGTCAGCCCCAGCTCGTGCTTGATCCGACGGCGGAGAGTCTCGGCGATGGCCATCCCGTCCCCGAAGAGAAGGCGGCTGCCCGTCACGTCCAGCCACACCTCGTCAAGCCCCATAGGCTCGATGAGATCGGTATACTCGGCGTAGATCGCCCGTGCCAATTTGGAATATTGGAGGTACAGATCGTAGTGAGGCGGCACGACGATCAGTCCGTGGCACTTTTGCTTGGCCTGCCAGATGGCATCGCCCGTCTTCACACCGCAAGCCTTGGCAAGCTCGTTTTTGGCAAGGACGATGCCGTGCCGCTCCTCCTGCGATCCGCAGACGGCGATGGGATGCCCTCTTAGCTCGGGGTTCAGCGCACACTCGCAGGAGGCGTAGAAATTATTCATATCACAGTGCAGGATCGTGCGCTCCATAATTCCTCCCCGAAAACGAACATTTGTTTGTTTTAGTATAACACAGCTTTTCCCACTTGTCAACCCCAAACGGAGAATTTCGAAAAGGAAATTTGTGCCGCGCCCTTGACAAAGCATCGCAAATCCGATATGATAGGATTAAGAACAATTCGGGAAAAATCCCCATAAATCGGAGGTAAACTCATGAAACTGGCAAATCCCAAATATGAAACCTTCCCCGCTCCCGCACTCCGTCCCACGGGTTGGCTGCAGAAGCAGCTTCGCATTCAGGCAGAAGGACTGTCGGGCAATCTGGACAAGATCTGGCCCGACATCCGCGATTCCCGCTGGATCGGCGGCAACTGCGAGGGCTGGGAGCGTGTTCCCTACTGGCTGGACGGCTTTATTCCGCTGGCGTGGCTTTTGGACGACGAGGATCTGAAGGCGCGGGCGAAGCGTTACATTGACGGAATCCTCGCGCAGCAGAAGCCCGACGGCTGGATCTGCCCCTGCGAGGATCACGAGAGAGGCCGCTACGACGTGTGGGCGACCTTCCTCATCTGCAAGGTGCTGGTGGTCTACTACGAATGCTCGGGGGACGAGCGGATCGAGGACGCCGTGCGCCGTGCGCTGTACAATCTGATGCTCCACATCCGTGGCAACACCCTCTTCAACTGGGCGGCGGCTCGCTGGTTCGAGGGACTTGTCTCCATCTACTGGCTCTACGACCGCACCGGCGAGAAGTGGCTCCCCTATCTTGCGGGGATGCTCCGCGTGCAGGGTACCGGCTATCGGGATCTGTTCGACAACTGGATGGATCAGGCACCTCACACCGATTGGAACTATCAGACCCACGTGGTGAACCTTGCCATGGCCATCAAGTCCGAAGTCCTTGGCGGACGGCTGGGCGACCGTGTTGCCGAGGGCGAAGCCTTTGCCGAGAAGATGCTGGGACTTTTGCAAAAATATCACGGCACCGCAGTGGGACACTTCACCGGTGACGAGAATCTGTCCGGCGACAGCCCCATTCAGGGCACCGAGCTCTGCGGCGTAGTGGAGGCGATGTATTCCTACGAGCAGATCTTCCTGCTCACCGGCAACGCCGTATGGCTGGATCGGCTGGAAACGCTGGCGTATAACGCGCTCCCTGCCACCATCTCCCCCGATATGTGGACCCACCAGTATGATCAGATGGTGAATCAGATGGCCTGCGTGCGCTTTATGGGTAGACCCATCTTCGGCACCAACAGCGTCGAGGCGCACCTCTTCGGCCTGGAGCCCAACTTCGGCTGCTGCACCGCTAACTTCAATCAAGGATGGCCGAAACTGGCTTGGCACACCTTCCTGAAGGGCGAGGGCTCCATTCTCTCCGCCGTCCTTGCGCCCGCTACGGTAAAAACCGAGATAAACGGCGTTTCGGTGGAAGTTTCCCTTGACACCCTCTATCCCTTCCGCAGCAGCGGCAACTATACTGTTAAAACCTCCGCTCCCGTGGAGTTTGCACTGGAGGTGCGCATCCCCGCCTGGGCGAAGAACGCCACCTTGGACGGCGCACCCGTGGAGGCAGGCAAGATCGCCCGCATCGACCGTATCTGGGAGGGCGAGACCACCGTAGAGCTGGCGATGGACTTTGACATCGTCTTCGAGGAGCGTCCCCGTGAGATGGCGGTGCTCCGCCGCGGCCCTCTCTACTACTCGGTGCACATCGACGAGGAGTGGAAGATGCACGAGTTCGAGCGGCACGGCGTAGTGCGGAAGTACCCCTACTGCGACTACGAAATTTATCCGAAATCCCCCTGGAACTGGGCGTTCGGCGAGGGCGAGTGCACCGTCACCGAGCGCGACATCGTGGACTATCCCTTCTCCTCGGAGCATCCGCCCGTGGAGATCACCGCCCCCCTGTATCAGATCGATTGGGGCTATGAGGAGGGCTACAACGATCTGTGCGCAAAGGTTCCCAACAGCCGCGAGCCCATCTCCGAGACCATGCCCGTGAAGATGAAGCCCTACGGCTGCACCAATCTTCGAATGACCGAGCTGCCCCGGTGAGCAGGGCGACGCTCTCCTGCTTTCTCCCCAATCCCGAAACGTCATTCGCTTGCAGAAAAATTGAATCGTTTTTCTCAACTGCGCCGATTGCGGCGCAGTTGTTTTTCCCGCATCAATAGCGATGGACTCAAAAAACGAAAAAAACGAACTGTTTTCGCAAAATATCTTTTTTCTGTAACAATTGGATGGTAAAAAAGGAATTATAAGTGAAAGGAGGTTTTGCCATGAAAAACCTACAGGATGATCGCGACAGTATCGTAGCGAAATATTCCCAAACAGTCTGGCGGCTCGCCCTCTCCCGCACCAGAAGCGAGGACGCTGCCGAGGAGGTCTACCAGGAAACCTTTATGCGCCTCTTTCAAAAGGAACGGAGCTTCGACTCCGAGGAGCATCGCAAGGCCTGGCTGATCCGCACCACCCTGATCTGCTGCAAGCGATATTGGTCTGCCGCTTTTCGGGACGAAACGCTGAGCCTGGAGGAGGTCACCGACATCGCCTGCTACCCGGACGAGGACAAGGGCGTGATGGAGGTTCTGCTCCGCCTGCCCGCCAAATACCGCATCCCGCTGCAGCTCTATTACGTAGAGGGGCTGGAGCCGGACGAGTGCGCAAAGGTGCTGAACATCCGTCCCGTCACCTTCCGCGTGCGCATTTCCCGCGGCAAAGCCATGTTAAAAGAAAAACTGAAAGGAGAAGGTATTTATGTTTGACCAAACCACATTCGACCGAAACGACGCATTGGGTCAGAGACTCCGCTCCGCCTGCGGCAAAGCCAATCCTCCTCCCGCACTGGAACGGGCTGTAAAGCTGGGCGTCCCCTACGCAGGCAAGGTCAGCACGGGACTGCACGTGCGCAAATTCGCCAAGGCGGTTGTATCCTATGCCGTTTGCGTCGTCTTGCTGCTGGGCGCAGTCTATCTGGGCTTCCGTCTGCTGAGCACGCAGACGCCCGCGGCAACCCAGCCTCCCGTCACCGCTCCCACAGACACGACCGACTCCATCAAGCCCGTTGAGCCTACCGACAGCTTCCCCTACACCGCCCTGCCCAACGATCCCGAGCTTCTGCTCCGACTGGCGCAATACGGCGCACCGGAGGTAATGGATGCTAAGCTGAACGCGCTGGGGCTGAAGCTCTCTACCAAGCCCCTGTCCACGCCGTCGATGGCAGAATTGCGACTGATCCTTCGTGATCTGGGATACGATGCGTACACCACGATCAACGATCCGCTGAACAACGGTTCTCAGCCCTACGACGATGCTACCTATACCACCGTTCCCCTCGCCTGCTATCCTACCGAAACCGGTGAGCTGGTGCTCATTCACTCCCTGATCCACAGCAAACAGGTCACCCCCTACCGCAATCTGCTGATGATGGTACTCAAGTCCGAGGGGGACACCTACAAGTGCATTGCCAATTTTCACCCGGATCATCATATCACCGGACGGATCACCGATCCCAACACCACGGCCAAGGTGCAGTATAACGTCAATCGCCTTCTGAATATTCTGGCCCTTTCGGGAACGAAGCCGGAAATCACCCAATCACCGGACGAGGCAACGCTGACAGCACTCAAGGACTATCTGAGCTCCTCCCCCATCATTGAAACCCGCACGTCCTTCTACAAGCCCGAGCATTACGATCTTTACGAGCTTGCCCTGTCCAACCAAGCCGTCAGCTCCTTAACAGCCCGTAAATACGGCCTTACCGGAGATGAGACGAAATGGTGCATCCTGAAGCACAGCGACGTTGAAAATCAGCTCCGAACCCATCTGGGCATTTCCCTCGCTCCAAAGGCGTGGGATGCCTTGAGCGAGCAATGCTGGGACGGAAGCTCCGACGTAGTATACGTGGAAGAAATCAACACCCATTTCGTGTATATGGAAAAAGAGCGGAACAGCTTCGCACTGAACCAAGCCTTCCAAGCCTTCGAAACCACCGACGGCAGAATGATCGTCTATCTGTTGAACGATGACCATCACGTAACGGTTCTGCTGAATCCCACCGAGGACGGCAGCTATCATATCGGCGCAGTACAGGTGCTGGAAGACTCCAATATCCCCGATGAAGAGGCCGCTCTCTTCAAGCCGAGCACCCTCATTACGGGAACGGGAATCGAAACGCGGACAGTAGCACTTCCCACAGTCAATTTGCCTACCGTCGCTCTCCCCAAGATTACCGTTTTCCCCGTTCACAGCCCCCGATAATACCCCCGCCTACGGCATTGCTGCCGTAGGCGCACTAGATTTTACACAAGTGTGAATATTGGAAAATAACTATTGCAATGTCCGCAAATTATGATAAAATAAAAGTACGGTATATACCGAATTTGATTATGGAGGCATTCCCCATGAAGAAACTTCTCTCCGTACTGCTGGCACTGACGCTGAGCAGTGCAGTGCTGGTCGCTTGCGGCGGCGAGACCGAGGACACCACTCCCAATCTCACTACCACCGCTCCCACCACCACTACCAAGGCACCCGAAACCACCACCGCACCCCAAGCTCCCGAGACCAACGAGCCCACTACCGACGAACCTACCACCGACGAGCCCTCTACCGACGCTCCTGCTGTGGACACCACCGGTGCTACCTGCATCAACGACATTGAAGGCGTTGACGCCAGAGTGTATGCCTTCGAAAAGCCCTCCGAGTTCGGCGGCCCTGTAGGCCTGATCTACTACTTCGAGGACAAGACCACCAACGTACACACCGAAATGGCTTCCACCATTGCTGACGGCGGCTATGCAGTCGTTTCCATCGACGGCGAGCTGTTCAAGATCGAGCAGTACGCCAACGGCGCACCCTGGTTCCGTATGAACGTTGAGACTCCCGGTGCGACCCTGATCTCCGGCGTTGCTTACGAGATCATCGTATACGTTTACAACGCAGAAGATACCATGGTTTACTACACCAAGGCCGAGACCAAGACCTCTGCACTGTCCACCGAAAACGCGCCTACAGACCGCGCTCCTCTGAACGTAGAGCTGCCCGAGGGTCTGACCAAGGTCACTGCCGACGCGGCTTCTGCCACCGCAGAAGGCTTTACCGGTCAGTGGGGCGACGGCGGAACCGCCAACCTGTTTGACGGCAACACCACCGGCACCAAGATCGGCGGTAACACAAGCGGCACCGTAACCGTGACCTTCTCCCTGTCCGAGGCTGCTACCGTTACCTACTATACCCTCTACACCGGCGGCGACACCGCTACCAACGCGAACCGTAACCCCGTTGCTTGGACGTTGTACGGCGAAGTTGACGGCGAGTGGGTCGAGCTGGCAAATGTTGCAGCATCCAAGACCAACGTAACCGGTCTGGAGGCTACCAACAGCACTCCCTACTCCTACGCAGTTTCCAACGCAAAGGAATGCGTCAACTACAAGATCGTATTCACCACCGACAGCGCATTCCAGCTCAACGAGATGGAGCTCTACGTCGGTTGATCCCATTGCATCATCAAAACAGACTGTCCTCGGACAGTCTGTTTTTTGTATATTTTCAAGGGAATGTCGGTGCGTTTTGTTCGCGCCGCACACCACCCCCGTAGGGGAGGGAGCGGTAGTTGCGCTTGCGCAACTACAACTCTCGCCGTCGAAGACGAAATCGAACGGTTCGCACCGAGGGAACGTGCGGTGCGCATCCTGCGTTTGCCGCCTGCGGCGGCGCGGGCTGTCGAGGACGCCAGCCCCTACGGGTGCAGCGGTACATACCGCATCAATGGGACGGACGGTGGGATGTGTTTGAAACGGGCGGATATGGAATCCGCCCGTCAAACACCTCGCACAGACTTCACCTCGGTGTGAACAATTCTCCCACCACCGCCGTAGGGGCCGACGTCCTCGTAAGGAGCGCAGCGACGGAATAGCGAAGCGTCCGGCCCGTTCGTGCGGTTCGCACCAAGTGAACGTGCGGTGGAAAGGGGGATCTCCTCATCCGCCCGCTCTGCAACATCACCTCTCTCCGCTGGAGAAGGCTTGGGGAGGTGGTACATACCGCACCAAGGGGGGGCGGGCGGTGTATTCTGCTTGCACCGAGGAAACGCTTGAACGGCAAAAAAGAGCGCACTGCTGTGCGCTCTTCTGAAAAGGATCATTTCTTTTCAGTTTTCTCTTTTTTGGGCTTTTTCGGCTTCTTTTCCTTGGGATTTGCCGCTTTGCAGGTCTTGACGCAAAGCAGAACGCCCACGGCGGCAAAGATCACGGCGATCAGACCTGCCGCGGCAGAGTCGCCGATGGGAAGCGACGGGAATTTCTTCTCCTTTTTCTCCGCCTCGGGAGCGGCTGCGGGAGCCTCCTCGGTCACTTCTTCTTTCTTTTTCTTCTTGAACATAGCAGTCATCCGTCCGATCTTTCATTCATTACCGCTATTGTACCACAGATATTGCCGAAAATCAATAGGAATTTCTTACTTTTGCTTCTTTTTTCGTCAAAGAAGGATCGACGAGATTGGTAGTGCGCACCAAGGCGACGGGCGGTAATACACATTTGAAGCGGGCTGTCGAGGCGCCAGCCCCTACAGGTGTGTGCGAACATACCGCACCGAGGGGACGGGCGATGCATTTTGTTCGCACCGCACCCCACCCGGTAGGGGAGGGAGCGGTAGTTGCGCTTGCGCAACTACAACTCTCGCCGTCGAAGACGAAATCAAACGGTTCGCACCGAGGGGACGGGCGGTGCG
>JAFTKV010000255.1 GCA_017453085.1 Clostridia bacterium | reverse complement strand
GCAGATTGCTCAGCTCCTCCAGACTGACCGCGGCGTGCTTATATGCCGACGACTGATAGCGCTTGCAGCAGACCAGCGTGGTGCGGATCAGCCAGGCCTTGCGATGCTCCTCGCTGTCGAACTCTCTTTCCTTCTCAAACAAACGCATGAACGTTTCCTGAAACACTTCCTCCGCCGCATCCTCCCGTCGGGTACGGGAGAGGGCGATCCGCCAGACCGTTCCGGCGTGTGCTTCTACGATAGCGTCCCGCATATCTTGTGGGTTGTTGTCCATGACAAAACCTCCTTTCACTCCTAATTCCTCAAAAAAGCCCTGAAAATTACAAGGCGATCATATTTTTTTGAAAAAATTTCAAAATCTCCCTTGCCGTCCAAACGGTAAGGGAGATTTTCCTTATTTTGCAAACTGAGCTGTGTTGACAGCGACGATGAAGCCGCCCTTGTTGTCGCCCGAAACCTGATAGTGCTCAGGATCACCCAAAACGGGGACGTAGACGGTCTGTGCGCTGTTGTCTGCCTCGTGGTAGTAGATCCACCACTCGTTGCCCTCGCTGTCAATCACCTTCTTCTTATCTCCGTCCAGCTTGTATGCGGTCAGAGAGGTAAGATAGGTCTCGAAGGACAAACCTGCCTCGTTATGCAGTGCAGCTGCATGGGCAATGCCGATGTAACGGAAGGTGGAATAATTCGCAGTATCCCGCTGATGGACGAATCCGTATTTCCAGCAGTTTTCCACCAGCCAATCGTAGTAATTGACCTTATATGTGGGGTGATTCAGGGGGGTAATACCGTTATTGTTGATCTCCAGATCCACAAAGCAGCCTGTGGAATGCTCCACCGACTCAAGAGAATTATCATCCACCACGGCGGTAACCGCAGGATCGTAATAGTAAGCGTTACGGATCTGCACAATTCCGGTACCGGTCACCTCGTACAGTGCCTTCATCATTTCTGTAAATGCCTCGACCGTATTGGCTTCCAGATACAGCTGGCTGATCTTTTTCTGGTAATACGTGCTACCCTTGACCCATTCAAATCCGAGAACCGTTGCAGTAGTGCTGTTCATCTCCGAGCGGGTAACCAGACCGTCACGGGTGTAGAAATGAGATTTGTCAATCTGCACAAGCGCGCCCTGTCCCACCTTGGAAATATCCATTTCCAGCGAATCTGCACCGGGGATCACGACACCGGGAATGGTGGAGGGAAACTGGGGAGCCGTAGTCGTGGGAGGAGTGGTGATCGGCGTTTGGGGGATCGTAGTGGTAATTGTCGTATCCCACGCATGAACGGGGGGATTAGTATTGACCGGATCGGTGGTCACCGATGCATCTCCACCTGCGGCAACGATGAGAATGGTGGCGATCAGAATGACGATCACAACCATGATCAGCGCAATAGTAGCAATCAAAAAGCCTGTCGTTTTGGGCTTGTATACGTTATTGGGTCCGGGCATAGTAGTTCCTCCTTGAAAGGTCTGTCCGCTGCGGCACTCAGATGCCGCTTGTTCGATTTATGTACATTATATCGCATAGTTTTGAAGAAATCAATACGAAATCGAAAACTTTTCGAAACTTTCCGCACAAAGCACCCGAACAGATCATTTTTTTCGCACCGAGGTTCGTATTTTTTTGCAAAACCCTTGACAATGCAGAATGGCTGTGCTACAATAAAGTATATTTTTATAAATGAGGAAAAGAATATGAACATCATCCGCTTTGCAGCATATTATTACGGATTCTTTTATTTCGGCTTGAAATAAAGGTTTTTTGTGCTGCACTGCTTGTGATTGTACCCTGATTGATACAATGTTCCGCAGCCGGCCTGCGGATTTTTTGTTCTTATTTCTCAGCTGAAAAGAGGATTTACAATGATTGCTGTACTGAAAGGCGGAACTACCGCCGCACAAAAAGAGAATCTCATCAAATGGCTCTCGGCACAGGGACTGACCGTCCACGTGTCCGAGGGTGAGTATAAAACCGTTCTGGGTCTGGTAGGTGACACCTCCAAGATCGATATGGATCTGCTCTCCGGTCTGGAGATCGTGGATCAGGTTGCCCGCATTTCCGAGCCATTCAAGAGCGCAAACCGTAAGTTTCATCCCGATGACACGGTAGTTTCTGCCTGCACGTCCAAGCTGGGCGGCGGCAATTTCGGTTTGATTGCCGGCCCTTGCTCGGTCGAGAGCGAGGAGCAGATCTGCACTATTGCGGCGGCCGTCAAGGCTGCAGGTGCAACCTTCCTCCGGGGCGGTGCATTCAAGCCCCGCACCTCCCCTTACGATTTCCAGGGTATGGGTGCCGAGGGCATCGAGCTCCTCTTGAAAGCAAAGGCGGCAACCGGACTTCCCATCGTTACCGAGATTATGTCTATCTCCCATCTGGATCTCTTCGCCGACGTGGACGTGATCCAGGTAGGCGCACGGAATATGCAGAATTTCGAGCTGCTCAAGCAGCTGGGACGTTGCGACAAGCCTATTCTGTTAAAGCGCGGTATGTCCGCAACCCTGAAAGAGATGCTGATGAGCGCCGAGTACATCATGGCCGGCGGCAACGAGCAGGTGATCCTTTGCGAGCGCGGCATCCGCAGTTTCGATCCCTATACCCGCAACGTGCTGGATCTTGCCGCCGTTCCCCTTCTGAAGGAGCTCTCCCATCTGCCCGTGGTAGTAGACCCCTCTCACGCCACCGGTGCGGCGCGTCTCGTTCGTCCCATGGCTCTGGCCGCCGCAGCAGCCGGTGCAGACGGTCTGATGATCGAGGTGCACAACGATCCCATGCACGCCCTCTGCGACGGCGCGCAGTCGGTGACCCCCGATCAGTTCGCCGAGATCGCCAAGGCAGTGGCAACGGTACGGACTGCGCTGTAAGCAGGGACGCTGTCCCTGCACCCTGCCAAGGGCTTTGCCCTTGGATCCCACCAGAAACTTTTTGAAAAAAGTTTCTGGACTTCAAAAACTTCATGAAAAGCCGACGAATATTCGTCGGCTACACAAAAAACAATTACAATTACCCCTGCAAAATTGCTTGCAATTTTGCTAATAAAAAGTTTTTGGGAGGTTTGGAACCCTTTTTTCAAAAAGGGTTCCAAGATAAAATGAAAGCAGGAATTGTTGGATTGGGCCTGATCGGAGGCTCACTTGCGAAGGCGTACAAGGCGGCGGGCTGGGAGGTCTACGTTTGCAACCGCACCCGCACCACCGTAGATTACGCCATTCTGTCGGGCACGGCAGAAGGAGTACTGGACGAGACCACGCTCCCGTTGTGTGATATCGTGCACGTTTCTCTCTATCCCGATGCATCTATCGAATATTTGAAGGACAATGCGCCTTATTTTAATAAAGACGGCATCGTTACCGATGCTTGCGGCACAAAGCGGAAGATCTGCGAGGTGGGCTTTGCCCTTGCTAAGGAGCACGGATTCACCTTCGTGGGCGGCCATCCCATGGCGGGCACCCATTTTTCGGGCTACAAATACTCCCGTGCAACCATGTTCAATAACGCTTCCATGATCCTCGTGCCGCCGGTGTTCGACGATATTACACTTCTCGATCGGGTGAAGCAGCTGCTGGCTCCCTTGGGGCTGAAGAAGGTTGCCGTCACGAATGCGGAGAATCACGACAAGATGATCGCCTACACCTCACAGCTTGCCCACGTAGTGTCCAACGCCTACATCAAATCCCCCTCAGCGCAGAGCCATAAGGGCTACTCCGCAGGCTCCTTCCGTGACCTCACCCGTGTGGCGTGGCTCAACGAGCGAATGTGGACCGAGCTGTTTTTGGAAAACGGCGACTACCTCGCCGATGAAATCGAGCTGGTTGCGAAAAATCTGCAGGCATACGCCGATGCAATCCGAGCAAACGATGCAGAAAAGCTGGAATCTCTGCTGCGAGAAGGCCGAATTGCGAAAGAATTATCAGATAATTAGAAAATCCGAAGGATTTTCTTCCGAATTTATCCTTTATTATTTATTCATTATTCATTATTCTTTAATTCTCAAGGAGAATCTATGATTATCCCTGTACCCGCATCCCGTCCTTATGACGTTCTCATCGAACGCGGCTCCCTTGCCCATGCAGGCGAGCTGATCCGTCCCGTTCTGGGCGACCGCCGACTGGGCATCCTCACCGACGATACCGTGGACGCACTCTACGGCGAGAAGCTGGTCTCTGCACTTGCCGAGGCGGGCTATGATGCCGTCAAATTCACCATCCCTCACGGGGAGGAGTCGAAGAATCCCGAAAATCTCTTCGCTTTTCTCTCCTTTCTTGCCGAACATCACCTCACTCGTACCGATGCGCTGGTTGCATTGGGCGGTGGTGTGGTAGGGGATCTCTGCGGACTAGCCGCCGCACTCTACCTCAGAGGCGTAGAATTCGTGCAGATTCCCACCACCCTCCTTGCCGCCGTGGACTCCTCAGTGGGCGGAAAAACTGCCGTGGACATCCCTGCGGGCAAAAATCTGGTGGGCGCATTCTGGCAGCCTTCTCTGGTGATCTGCGATCCCGATACCCTGCTCACCCTCCCCGAGGACACCTTCCGGGACGGTTGCGCCGAGGTCATCAAATACGGCGTGATTCTGGACGGTGCGTTCTTTGAACAGCTGAAAACGCCTCTCAACGCCGCCGAGACCATCAAGAGCTGCCTGTTGGACAAAGCCATCGCCCGCTGTGTAGAGATCAAACGGGACGTAGTTGCCGAGGACGAGTTCGACCGCGGACTGCGAGGTCTCCTCAACTTCGGTCACACCCTGGGTCACGGCATCGAGAAGGAATCGAATTTCACTATCACCCACGGCTCTGCCGTGGCAAAGGGATCTGTCATTGCCGCAAAGCTGGCCGTAAAGCTGGGACTTTGCGATCAGGCGGTTACTGACGGGATCACGGAGATTCTCACCGACTACGGTTTCGATCTGTCCTGCCCCTACTCCGCAGAGGCGCTGTACAACGCCGCACTCTCCGACAAAAAGCGGGCGGGCGGCAATATCACGCTGATTCTGCCCGAGGCGATCGGCAAGTGCATCCTCCACAAGATGCCCTGCGAGGATCTGCTTCCCCTGCTGAAAGAGGTGCTGTGATGGCGACGATCAACGCCATTTCGATTCGCACAAATTACCGCACGGCAAACGGAGCGCATTATATCACCGTGGAACTGGAGCGCAAAAAGGTAGCTTATACCCTGATCGCACTGGAAAATCTGCGATTTGGCAAAATCGACACCGTTCTGCTGAAAGATGCGGCGCTTCCTGTTTCGGGCAAGCTAATGAAGGACAGCAAGGGCTATTCCCTTTCCTTCATGGGCAAGGCCATTCCCCTTGCCGAGGAGCAGATTCTGCTGATCCTCTCCCTCTTGCTGGACGTACTGAACGGCACCAAGGGAGCTGGCGAGCAGTTTCGGTTTGCACAAGGAAATCTGTCGCTGTCGGTAGTCATTGGGGAGTGACTTCCCATATCCGTAGGGCGGGGGCTTGCTCCCGCCGCTTCGAACAATTATTGCGAATGACACCCCGAAATGCCGGACCGGCGGGAGCAAGCCCCCGCCCTACAACGTATTTTGAAGCAATTGAATATCCTCGCAAAATTGCAGCGCAATTTTGCTTTTAAGTAAAGTTCTTGGGAGGTTTGGAGCCCCAGAGTTTGCCGCAGGCAAACTCCCATGTAATTCGGCAAAGCCGAATTACAAGTTCTTACAAGAAGGGTTCCGAGAAAAAACCTATGCAAATTAAAATCACACCAAAATCACTGAGCGGCACTGTTCCCACTCCCGTTTCCAAATCGGCAGCGCATCGACTGCTCATCTGTGCCGCTCTGGGCGACCGCCCTTGCAAAATCCGTTGCAACGGCACTAACGCTGATATTGAGGCAACTATCGCTTGCCTGAGTGCGCTGGGTGCGAACATCCAAAGAGAGGGCGAGGAGCTCCTCGTTATCCCCATCTCCATGGCGGGCACCACTCACGGCGCAACGCTGGACTGCGGCGAGAGCGGCTCGACTTTGCGCTTTTTGCTACCCGTGGTCTGTGCGCTGAGCGCAGATTGCACGCTGATCGGCCACGGCAGACTGCCAAGCCGTCCCCTCTCCCCCCTTTACGAGGAGCTGGCGGCGCACGGCGCGATCCTGTCCGAGAACGGCAAGATGCCACTCTCCGTGGGTGGCGAGCTGTCCGCAGGCGTGTTTACCATCGACGGAGGTGTGTCCTCCCAGTTTATCAGCGGATTGCTCTTTGCCCTGCCTCTCCTGCAGAAGCCTGCCGAGATCGTGGTCACGGGCAAGCTGGAGAGCGCACGCTATATTGATCTCACGCTGGAGGCGCTGTCCGCCTTTGGAATTATACCTGAACAGACGGCTACCGGCTGGAAGTTCACCGGCACCGAGCGCTATTGCTCTCCCGAAACCCTGGAGGTAGAGGGCGATTGGTCTAACGCTGCATTCTGGTTGGTGGCAGGAGCTCTGCCCGGCGCAGATGCTGCCCCCCTCACCGTGACGGGACTTCGGGATGGCTCCCTCCAAGGAGACAAAGCCATCGTTCCCCTGCTCAGACAGTTCGGCGCAAAGGTGGAGCAGTCAGGCGACACCTACACCGTCACCGCCGCTCCCCTCCACGGAATTAAGATCAACGCCGCTGACATCCCCGATTTAGTGCCCATTCTGTCGGTTGCCGCCGCCTTCGCACAGGGTGAGACGGTGATCCGCAACATCGCACGGCTTCGGATCAAGGAGAGCGATCGGGTTGCTACCGTCCTCTTCCTGCTGGGCGCGTTCGGCGTATCCGCCTTTGCCGACGAGAACACGCTGACCATCTTCGGCGGCGGCTCGGATGGCGGTACGCCTGCGATTTCCACCCCCACGCTGGACTCCTTCAACGATCACCGCATCGCTATGGCCGCCGCTATCTGCGCATCCGCCGCTGTGGGCGATGGGGTCAACGATGCCCTTATCATCGAAACGGCAGAGGCTGTGCACAAATCCTATCCCGATTTCTACGATCGCTATCGCTCCCTTGGCGGCACTGCCGAGGAAATATAAACAAATCCGATATTATCTAAGCAGGAGGACGGTTATGTCATCCATTTTCGGTCACAATATCAAAATTTCGGTCTTCGGGCAGTCCCATTCCGATGCCATCGGCGTCACGGTGGACGGGCTTCCCGCAGGCGAGGTCATCGATCCCGTTGATCTGCGGGCATTTATGGCACGCCGTGCCCCCGGACAGGGGGCGTACAGTACCACCCGTAAAGAGCCCGATCTCCCCGAGTTTCTCTCAGGCGTGCTGGAGAGCGAGGACGGTACGCTGGTCACCTGCGGTGCGCCGCTGACCGCCAGCATCCGCAATACCCACACCCGCTCCTCCGATTATGCGAAACTCAAAGATTGTCCCCGACCCGGTCACGCCGACTACACCGCCGAGATCCGCTACGGCGGTCATCAGGACGTGCGGGGTGGCGGCCACTTCTCGGGCAGACTCACCGCTCCCCTTTGCATTGCAGGAGGCATTTGCCTGCAGATCCTCACCCGTCGAGGGATCACGGTGGGGGCGCACATCTACTCGGTAGGGGAGGTTTCGGACACCCCCTACGCTCCCCTGATCGACTCCCCCGCTCTGCTGCAAAAAACCGCAGCGGGCTTCCCCGTGCTGGATGAGGTGGCAGGTAAGGCAATGCTTTCCCTCATCGAGGAATGCCGTAAGGAGGGAGACAGCATTGGCGGTGTGATCGAATGTGCCGCCATCGGCGTCCCTGCAGGCATTGGCTCGCCTATGTTTGACGGAGTGGAAAACCGTCTGGCGCAGGCGATCTTCGGCATTCCTGCGGTCAAAGGCGTGGAATTCGGCGCAGGATTTGCCGCATCCCGTCTCCGCGGATCGCAAAACAACGATGATTACTACATGGACGGCGACAGAGTCAAGACCCGCACCAACACCGCCGGCGGCATTTTGGGCGGCATCACAAGCGGTGCACCCCTCCTCTTCCGTGCCGCCTTCAAGCCCACACCGTCGATCTATCGCCAGCAGCAGACCGTCTCCCTTTCCGGCGGATGTGACACGCCTCTTACTATCGAGGGTAGACACGATCCCTGCATCGTCCCCCGTGCCGTTCCCGTAGTGGAAGCGGTTACGGCAACGGTATTGCTGGATATGATGTTGGAGGGGTAACGCCAAGGGGCTCTGCCCCTTGACCCCGGTCGGAACCTTTTCGAGAAAAGGTTCCGACACCTCCCAAAGCTTTTATAAAATGCCCGACGAATCCTAGTCGGGCGGGATATATATTTACATAACCCGAGGTCAATATGGATATTACCGAACTTCGCAACGACATTAACGCCATCGACGAGGAGATCTGCAAGCTCTTCGTGAAGCGTATGAATACGGCGGTGGGCATTGCCGAATACAAGAAAGCCCACAATCTCCCCGTGCTGGACGCCTCCCGTGAGCGTGCGGTTCTGCAAAAGGTGTCCAATCTCACCGGCGAGCAGTTCGAGGCATACGCCCGCACCCTTTATCAGACTCTGATGGACGTTTCCAAGGCTTATCAGAACGAGGTGATCGGCGATGAAACGCCTCTCTCTCAGCGTATCGCCAAGCTGGCAAGCGGCACGCCTAAAGTGTTCCCCAAGCGTGCCTCGGTGTCCTGTCAGGGATGCGAGGGCGCCTACTCCCAAGCCGCCGCCGAAAAGCTCTTCCGTGCTCCCGAGATCGTCTACCACGGCGATTGGGACGGCGTATTCCGTGCCGTTGCAAACGGTATGACCGAATACGGCATTCTGCCCGTGGAAAACTCCACCGCAGGATCGGTGAACCGCATCTACGATCTGCTGGCAAAGCACAACGTTTCCATCGTTCGCTCGGTGCGGGTGAAGGTGGATCACAATCTCCTTGCCCTCCCCGGCACCAAAATCGAGGATATTCGGGAGATCTACTCCCACGAGCAGGCGATCCAGCAATGCAGCGAGCTGCTGGCTTCGCTGGAGAACGCCCACGCTACCCCTTGCACCAACACCGCCGTTGCGGCAAAGATGGTAGCCGAGGGCGGCGATCCCACCAAAGCAGCTTTGTCCAGCCGCCTTTGCGCCCGTCTCTACGGGTTGGAGCCCCTCATCGAGGGCGCACAGAACAGCGATGCCAACTACACCCGCTTCATCTGCATCGCCAAGGAGCCTGAGATCTACGCAGGTGCCGACCGCACCAGCCTGATGCTGGAGCTGCCTCATCAGCCCGGCTCCCTCTTCCGCATCCTCTCTCTGCTGAATGCCGTGGGAGCAAACCTCACTAAATTGGAGAGCCGTCCCATCCCCGGACGGGATTTTGAGGTAATGTTCTACTTTGACATCGAGGAATCGGTCCACTCCCCCGAATTCTCCCGCATGCTTTGTCAGCTGGAGCAGTCCTGCGACAAGTTCAGATATTTGGGAACGTATTCGGAAGTAATTTGAGGGTACGCCAAGGGGACTTTTGAAAAAGTCCCCTTGGAACCCCCAAAACTTTGATAAAAGCCCGACAAATTCTTGTCGGGAACAAAACCACACCCCTGAGCGGAATGTATTTTCCGCGCTTATAGAAAGTTTTTGAAGTCCAGAAACTTTTTTCAAAAAGTTTCTGGTGGGGTTTGGGGCAAAGCCCCAAGAAAGCGTAACTTATGACATACGGATTACTGGGTGAGAAGCTGTCTCACAGCTTTTCGCCGCAAATACACCGTGAGCTGGGCAATCCTGCCTACACGCTCACCGAGCTGCCCCCCGAGGCAGTGGAGGAATTCTTTTGCAAGCGGGAGTTTACCGCTATCAACGTCACGATTCCCTACAAAAAGAATGCGCTGGCAGCTTGTGACCGCATCTCCCCCCGTGCCGATACCATCGGCAGCGTCAACACGGTGGTAAAGCAGGCAGACGGTCACATTTTCGGCTACAATACCGACGCTTACGGCTTTGAATATATGCTGAAAAAGGGCAAGATCGACCCCATGGGCGAAAAATGCCTCGTCCTCGGCAGTGGCGGATCGTCGGTGATGGCGCAGTACGTCCTTCGCCAGCTGGGCGCGCAGGAAGTGATCGTCATCTCCCGCAGTGGGGAGAACAACTACGGGAATCTCCTCCTCCACGCCGATGCGGGCGTGATCGTCAACACTACCCCCGTGGGAATGTACCCCAAAAACGACACCTCCCCCGTGGATTTGGCACAATTTCCTGCGCTCAAGGGTGTTGCCGATCTGATCTACAATCCTGCGCTGACCAAGCTTCTGTTGGATGCCCGGCGGCTGGGGATTCCCCACGTGGGCGGACTGTCTATGCTGGTAGCCCAGGCAAAGCTGGCACACCTCCTCTTCTTCGGCAAGGCGGTGAGCGACGAGATCGAAGTCGCCTGCCCCGATAAGGATATCGACGCCATCACTCACGCCATCGAGGCGGAAACCAAGAACATCCTCCTCATCGGAATGCCCTCCTGCGGAAAATCTACGGTGGGGCGCATTCTCGCCGAGCAAACGGGGCGCCCGCTCATTGACACCGATGCAGTGATCGTGGAGCGTGCGGGCAAATCCATTCCCGAAATCTTCGCCAGTGAGGGTGAGGAGGCCTTCCGTATGCTGGAAACGGTGGTTGCCGCCGACCTTTGCAAGGGTGCGGGGCAGATCATCGCCACCGGCGGCGGCATCGTCACCCGTGAGCGCAATCACGATCTGATCCGTCAGAACAGCATCGTGATCTTCATCAACCGTCCGCTGGAGCAGCTTTCCACCGAGGGCAGACCGCTCTCCCAGCAAAATCGGCTGTCCGATCTGCTGAAAGCACGCCTGCCTCTTTACCGAAAACTCTGCGACTATGAGATCGCTTTCCGCAGCTCGCCTCAAGTGGCACGGGATGTTCTGCAAATTATCAGAGAAAAATCTAATTAAGCGGAGGAAATATGAAATTGCTGATTATTAATGGTCCCAACCTGAACCTGCTGGGACTTCGAGAGCCTGCTATTTACGGCTCTCAAAGCTACGTCGCCCTCTGCGAGAATCTGCGAAAATGGGCAGATGAGCTGGGGCACGAGATCGAGCTCTTCCAATCCAATCACGAGGGCGTGATCGTGGACAAGATTCAAGCGGCTTACGGCCACTTTGACGGCATCGTCATCAATCCCGCCGCCTACACCCACACCAGTGTGGCGATTCTGGATGCGCTGAAGGCGGTTGCCATCCCCACCGTGGAGGTGCACCTGTCCGACATCTCCCAGCGAGAGGCCTTCCGTCAGTTCTCCTATGTGTCGCTGGTGGCGAAAAAGACCATCTGCGGCAAGGGATTCGACGGATACAGAGAAGCGATGGAGTATTTTGCTGAAGAACCCCTTTGTTGACCCCGCATTTGTAGTTTCTCCTTTCCCTTAAAACTTGACACTTTCGTTCTTCGAACACATCGCCCAAAGGGAAAGCCTTTGACTTTTTAGATGAAATACTG
This sequence comes from Clostridia bacterium, assembly GCA_017453085.1. Lineage (GTDB taxonomy): Bacteria > Bacillota > Clostridia > Oscillospirales > CAG-272 > CAKSQF01. The sequence goes on along the minus strand of JAFTKV010000255.1, from coordinate 1,895 downwards.
TTGTAGGGAACGGTCTTGTCCGTTCCCTTTGCGGAGCAATGCTGCAAAGCAATGGTATCGCTCTGTTGCAAAACATTCTCCTCCCGTTTACAAGTATCAATCGATAGATGCGGAACGGTCAAGACCGTTCCCTACAACATTGCATCTTTGACACATAACCGCACCGAGAGAAGGCGACTTCCCTCGATGCGGTTTTCTCTTTTCGACTCCCTCAAAAGACATATTTCCCGCTCCCTCTCGCATATAATAAAGTCAGTAAAGCCGCAGGGAGGACAACATGGAGCAGGTCGTGTATGGGGACGTTTATCTGGCGATCAATTTCACTATGGACTGGCTGGCACTCTATCTGACCGCCAAGGCGGTAAAGCAGCCCGTCCGTCCGCTCAGGATCAGCCTCGCCGCCGCTTTGGGGGCGATCTATGCGCTGGCCTCTCTCTTTCTCCCCGACGGCAACGCCCTTTCCACCTTTACCGCCCTTGCCTTTCCCTTTCTGCTGATCCTGGTCGCCTTTAGCCGACAAGGCGGCCGAAGGGAGCTTTTTCGCACCCTTGCCGCCTTTTGGGCGATCTCCTTTCTTTTGGGCGGAGCGGCAACGGCAGTCAGCTATCTGGTGGCGCGCTGGGCGGAAAAAGAGGCGGTCATCGGTGGGCAGGTGGAAACGCTCCCGGCCGATCTTCCCTTTTGGGGGCTGATTCTGCTGGCGCTGACGGTGGGTGCGGTGGTCAGTCTGCTCCTTCGCGGGCGCAAAAAGCTCCCCTCAACCGTCACGGTGGAGGTGGGGGAGGATGCGAACTCCCTCGTCGCGCTGGATGGGCTGGTAGACAGCGGCAATCTGCTCACCGAACCGCTGTCGGGGCATTCGGTGATTCTCGTTGACCGCTCTGCTGCCACGTTTTTGCCCGCCGAGCTTGCCTTTCTGCGGGATGGCAGCACACCTGCACTCACTCCGCGGCTCCGTCTGATCCCCTACTCCACCGCTGCGGGGGAGGTCATCCTCTACGGCTATCTACCGAGGATCGTGCAGATCAACGGCAAGCCGCGCGCCGCTTGTGTGGCGGTCGCTCCTCTGCCGGAAGGGGAGCGAAGAGCCGACGCCATCGTTCCCACATCGCTATACTGATCCCATGCATCAAAACCGAGGTGTACAGAAATGCTCACAAAACTGATTTTTCGCATTTTAGCCCGCTTTTTTCCCTTTTTTGCCCGCAAAAACCTGCTTCACTACATCGGCGGAACCGAAAGTCTGCCCCGCCCCCTCTCTCCCGAGGAGGAGGCGGAGCTGTTGGAAAGGCTCCCCACCTCCCCCGAAGCGCGGGATCGGCTGATCGAGCGGAATCTGCGTCTGGTGGTGTTCATCGCCAAGAAATTCGAGAACACGGGTGTTGGCATCGAGGATCTGATCTCCATTGGCACCATCGGGCTGATCAAATCGGTGAACACCTTCCGCCCCGATCGGCAGATCAAGCTGGCCACCTACGCCTCCCGCTGCATCGAGAACGAGATCTTGATGTATCTGCGGAAAACATCGGGGCAGAAGGAGCTGTCCATCGACGAGCCTCTGCACATCGACTGGGACGGCAATGAGCTGCTCCTCTCCGACGTGCTGTCCGACGAAGAGGACTCGGTGAGCCGCGCCATCGAATACGAGGAGGATCGCCGCACTATCTACGTTGCCCTCTCCCACCTCTCTCCCAGAGAGCGGGAGATCATCGAGCTGCGCTTCGGTCTTGGCGGCGGTCGGGAGCTGACCCAGAAGGAGGTCGCCGCTAAGCTGGGCATTTCCCAGTCCTACATATCCCGATTGGAAAAGAAGATCATCGCCCGACTGAAAGTGGAGATAGAGGGAAAGATCTGATCACGCCTCCGGCGGCCCGCTTTCTTGAAAGAAAGCGGGG
>JAFTKV010000254.1 GCA_017453085.1 Clostridia bacterium | reverse complement strand
TCAGCACCGCTTCCGGATGATCCTTTGGACCGCTGACAACGTTCAGCAGATTGTGGATACCGTAGCAAAGATATACATAGGAATGCCCGCCGCTCATATAAAGCGGAGCATTTCGTAGCGTTTTGCCGCGGTGCGCGTGACAGGCGGAGTCATCCTCGCCCAGATAGCATTCTGTTTCGGTGATGCGATGACGCAGAATACCACTATTCGTGCGCCTGCATAAAAGCTTGCCGATCAATAATGGTGCCAGTAGATCGGCGGAGAGATTGAAGAGGGAAGAGTCAATACGCTTCATGGGTACCTCCGGTTGACATCTTGATATCAGTATAACAAATTTCCCGAGAAAAGTCAAACGATTTTTCAAAATACGCTTGACTATTATATCTGGTTGTGATATAATAAGAATGCGATATATATCAAGAAATGATATGTTTGTAATTCGAGCAACCGCTGTGCAAAACCTCGCTATATCCAATTGTGATATGTGTGTAATTTTGCGTGATTTGTGGAAATGCAGACTATATCACGAATGGATATACAATATACTCGAAATGAATATGTTGAAAAAGGAGCGTGGAATTGTGGATATTTCTGCATTGGAAAAGGCGTATTTGCCTATGAGTGAATCTATGTTTTATATTTTGATCTCGTTGCATGAGCCCAGACACGGCTATGGAATCAGCAAATACGTGTCTGAATTGACCGAAGGTAGAGTGAAGATCAGCTGTGCAACGATGTACAATACGCTGGGAAAGCTGCAGACAGCCGGCGTGATCTGTGTATTTGATGATTCGACCAATCGGATCGTTTACGAGCTGACTTCTCGTGGAAAAGCTTTGTTGCGATCAGAGATCAATCGTCTGCGCAAGCAAGCTGCGGATGCAGAGATGCTCAGTAGCTTGATTTGATGATTCCTGATAATCTCCATGATTTACCTTGGAAGATATTTTGTATTGCCAAAGGCTGCTCATTCTGTTAAAATAATAACAGAGTCGAGAAAAAGGAGGTAATTCATGAAGAAAACTATCAGACTCAGAAACGAATTTGAATTTCTGCGAGTGACTCGCGGAACACGGAGATGGCTATTGGTAGCTGTAATTACTGCATTCATTATCTTGCTCCCAACGGCGTTTAGAACATCGGCCGCAACTGTCAGCGTAGATGTAAACGGAAATGCATTGTATACCCGTCAGGATCTTTTGAAGTCCGGAGTTACATATGTTCCGCTTCGTGCGTTCGCTGATGCGGTCCATGACGGGTTCACGATTACGTGGAATGGCTTGACGCGAACTGCCACTGTGCGGGACGGCGATTACGTTTTGTCAGCCACTGTCGGTCACAGGTATATTTTGGTAAATGGTAACCGTGTGACGTCAACTGCATCCAACCTCTTGATTGGTAATCGATTGTTCTTGCCGGTACGAAGTGTTTGTACCGCTATGGGACTGGACGTTGCATGGAACGGAACTCGCAGAATAGTGTCTGTCAGCGGAAGCTACACACAGGATTCCGACACGGTAGAACCGGATTTGGATCCGCCTACAAATTGCGGATCGGATACCAATGGATCAATTGATTCAGAGGATCTGTACTGGCTCTCAAGAATCATTCACGCCGAAAGCGCAGGTGAACCCATGGCAGGAAAAATTGCTGTGGGAACGGTTGTAATGAACCGTGTGCAGAGCAAGTTGTATCCGAATACGATCTACGGAGTGATTTTTGATCGAAAGCACGGTACGCAGTTTACGCCAGTCGCCAGCGGAACGATTTATAATAATCCGAGTGCAGATAGCATTGAAGCTGCGCGTCAGGTATTGAACGGCAAGCGAACCGACTCCCGCATTTTGTTCTTTGTAAATGAGAAGCTCGCGCCAAACAATTGGATCTCGAAGAACAGAACCTACATTTTGACCATCGGGAATCATAAGTTCTACGCATAATCGAATCCTTGCTGTTATTGGCAACAAAACACCCGAGAAGGCCGCATGGCACTTCTCAGGTAGATTTTCGATTCCCTTAATTGTACAAAATTTGCATTTTGTACAATTAACAATCTGTCTACACGGTTGCTCTGCCCCTTTCGGGTTGAGCAACCGTGTATTATTTTAGTTATTGGCTTTGTATACCTGGAACTGATAAATTCTTGCGAAATGAGATTGCTCGTCGTCCGAAGGAACTCCGGGGAGCGTAATCAGCAAACGCACGAACCGTGCCATGACGGGATTGAACTGTCGGTAAGTCAGATCCTCCGTGTTGGCAACTACTGCATCAGCACATTTCCATGCTTCGGTTTCGTAGGTACGATACTGGAGCGCAAAGTCGAACGTATTCCACTCTACTGCTTCCTGCTGGCCTGCGTGACGGACGATCCACTTGTCGATAAACGTGGGATCGCCGATATCGACCTCCAACCAGCACATGCGGTTTTCATCCCATTCGGTGCACCACTTGTCGTCGTCGGAGCCGTTCAATGCCTTTTCGGGACCTTCGTCCTCTGCTGCTTGACCGTTTGCCTTGCAAGGCTTGTTCAGGATCATATTTTCGCCGATGGACGAATATACAGGAGTCATTGTAACATCGCTATCACCGATCTCCACGATGGCATACTGTTCTTCCGAACGGATGATCTTTCCGTTGCCGTCCCAGCGCTCGAAGATGCCTTGTTCGCCCAGCTCGGCTGCACGCAGCAATACCTTTCCGCCCTCGGGACAGATGCGCTCTGAGATGATCTTATCGCCTGCCTTTACAGTCAGCTTTCGCATTGTACGGCTACCGTCCACAACGTCGTACAGTGCCGTAGCTGCTGCAGTTTCCGCTTCTTCGATCAAAGTGGCAGAATATACCAAAATGTCTGCATCTTCAGGCAGCGTGATGGAATCAGCGCCGTTTATGTCCAGCACGTATTTGAACAGATATGCGAACTGATACAGTCTGTTTCCGTCTGCATTATGCGTGTGGGTGTAGGTTACTGCGATATCGTCCTGCTTGACGAGGCAATTGTCACCGCGAGCGATCATATCCCAAGCACCGACGTTTTCTCTGAAGTCTTGCACGTCAATCTCCACAGGAGTAGAGCCTACGGTAAAGGTCGCGCGCTTGTCGCCTGTCTTGGAAGCTGCCAGGATTGCAATCTTCTTGGCGTTTGCGGGCAGATCGATCTTCTGTCCTGCACATACTACTGCATTCTTCCCTGCTTTGCTACCCATTCTGAAGCGGATGCCGCTACAGCTTACCCGTTCTTCAAACAGCTCTTCGGGGATGGAAATGCCGTCTACGATCTCATTTGCGCCGGGATTGGAATCCGAAGTGGTGGTGCATACGTCGTACGGCAGCATTACGGGAGTCTGTAGTGCATAATCCTCGTCGGCGGATTTCAGCGTCAGTGCAAAGGTTTTGGGTTCGTTTGCCCCGATGCTGAAGGTCAGCGTGTTGTTCTGATATGCTGCGGGAGCAATTGCATCCTCGTATCCGTTGGTTTCTACTGCGGAGACGATAGTATCGGCGAAGGTCAGCGACAGATTGCTCCACGCTTTTCCTGCGGTTTCCTGTACGCGAACGATCAGGCGGTTTCCTTTTTCTTCCTTCTTGACTGCACGAACGATCACGGAGTCGTTGCTGACGCTCAGGAAGGATACGGCGTTTTGCTCGCCGTCGTGCTTGGCGGTGATGAATGCCATAATCGGCTGGTTAAATGCGGTTGCAAGAGCGCCCACGCCGTCTCTGGAGCCCTTGTGAGCGGCGATACCGTAACGGAAGAGGTTCTTGCCCATGTCCTGCCAATGCTGCGCAGAGATGGGCATAAAGGAGCCTGCGGGGGTATGAATCAAAGACAGACGGAGCGTGGAATCGTTGGGCTTTTCCATGCCGTACTTACAGTCGTTGAGAATGGATACGCCGTAGCTGCCGTCCGTATCGGTCAGATCTGCCCACTGATGGACGCAATGCTGGAAATAGGGGAACAAATTGGTGTTCTTGCCCTTATCGGCACCCAGACCAAGGTCGAATTCGGCGATCTCGTTGGATACAGTCAGGGGGAATTCTGCCATCAGCATGGACTTGCGGCAGAACCAATCCACGTCGTTTTCCACCTCTACCACGTCAGAGCCTGCGGTGAGACGGATGATCTGGGTGAAGGTAGAGCCTTCATAGGTCTTGACTACTTTGATTGCTACGGATGCAGGGCCGTTTTCGCAAATTTCGATGGACTCACACTCCGTAACACGGGTGGGTTCAACAGCGATATCCTCGTATTTGAGCTCCCAAGAGGGCCAAACGGTGTTGTTATCGGGACGAACGCACAGTCCGCAAGGTGCGGATAGCAGCTCCTTGCCGCCGTTATGGTCGATCACGGAAGCTATATCGCCCTGCGCATTGATGGTAACGGTGTACCGCTCGTTTTTTAGCATCCGATTGGTCACCGAGAGCTTGGATTCTGCCTGAGAAGGAACATTGCTTTCCTGTACGTCGAAGACGGCTACACTGACGGGTTTCATCTTTACTGCAAACTTTACAGTTGCCATGCCATCCTTGACGGAAACGATCTGTGCGGGTACTTCCTTGCCGCAGGGAGCGAATACGCGAACGTAGGGAGAGCTGATCTTCAGACTTGCCGTAACTACGTCGGTACGCTGTACGGAGGTAGGATTATATGCAACGACGGGAGTACCCTTAACGTTGGTATTGAGTCCCGATGCAATCGCATCCATAGAAGCGGTCAGTTCAGCGGCCAGCATATTCTGCGCGATAACGAAATCGTTGTGCGTGAAGCCGTATGCATCCAGGATAGAGGTGCCGGGCAGGTCATCGTGGAACTGATGCCACAGGAAAAGCTTCCAGGCTTCTTCCAGACGTTCCTTCGGATAGCTTGCCTTGCCCATCCATTCTGCAACAGAGGCAGCACGCTCGGCACTGTCGGCGAGCAGCTCGCTCTTACGGTTCCAGCGTTTGTTGATAGTGTGGGAGGTCAGTGCGCCGTAGCCGTGAGGAATCAAAAGACCTTCGTTGTATTCGGGCAGATTGGCGATCTGCTCGGGGGTCAGCTCGTTCATGATCTGATCGGTAGAGGCGGAGATAACCTCGAACGCCTTGTCGTCGCCGTTCTGTTCTACTGCTTCGTTCAGATAGCAAGCCGATTCATCGGAGGGAGATCCGCCGTAGTCGCCGACGCCGTAATACATCATTCTGGCGGGAACACCGGTCCATTTTTCGTTATGCTCGATCTGCTTCAGGTATTCCTTTCTGTCGTGGATCGGGCGCTTTTCCTTATCCCATTCAAAATGCATGGTGTAATTGCCGCCCAGCATAGATGCGATTACGTAATGTCCGTCGGGACCAACCCATTTGCCAAGGTCCATACGGGGCTGATCCTTTTCAGGCATCGGCTTTCTTGCAGTGCCATCCTCGTTGTAGATGGGAGAGCCGACACCCCAAACCAGCTTCTGGGTGGAGAAGCCGTTCAGACCCATATGGGCTGCGATAGAGGGGAGCGACCAACGGAAGCCGAAGCAGTCGGTCAGGAAAATATCGCTGCTCTTTTTACCGAACTCCTTCTCGAAGTAGCCGTTTCCGTACAGGATTTGGCGCATATACGCTTCGGAGGAAGGAACGTTTGCATCGGATGCATCCCATTGGCTGCCGGACACGTTCCAACGCCCCTGAGCCACGTATTCCTTGACTTTTTCGTACATCTTGGGGTAGTATTCCTTCATCAGCTTGTATCGGAACGCACCCTCAAAATTCATACGGTAATGGGGATACTTTTCGAACAGCTCGAAGTTCTGCTCCATGGTGTTTTTGATGGAGTCACGAATAGTGTCCTGAATCGTCCAGTTCCACTGGGTATCCAGATGGGCATTCGAGACCACATACAGCTTTTTCTTGTTTTCTTTGGACATGACTGACCTCCTGATCCGCACCGTTGCGGAGTGCCGACATCGGCAATGGTAATAACTTTGCACAATTCATTTGAATAAAGTGCACGATTGTATTGTAACTTATTTTTCCTCATTTGTCAATAGATATCAAAAATAATCGCAAGAAAATAAACGGAATCGTAAGATAGCGAAAATAGACTTTGCCTACGATTGGGCAAGTGCCGATAAAGTTCGTATTTTTGAAAAAAATAGTAGACAAATCGAAGATTTTGTGCTATAATAAAACATTATAGCATGCGACCGATGCGCGATGTCGGTTTATGCTGCTTTCAGAGAGGTATTATGCAGATATTTCGTTTGCCGGGCGGCGTTTTGAACGCGAACACTTATGTTTTGTATAAGGACGGTTTATCGGAAGCGATCGTGATCGATCCCACTGATGCGGATCGGTTGGACGATTTTTTAACCCGTCATTCCCTTCGACCTGCCGCCGTTTTGTTGACACACGGTCATTTTGATCATATCTGCGGATTGTATGCTTTTTTGCGTCGCCATTCTGTTCCCCTGTTTTTGCATCCGGGCGACCGATCTATGCTGACCGATCCGATGCATTGTGGTCTGCACCTGTTTTTTCCGGATGCACCTTTTGATGTAGTGGAAGGTTCAACGGCGATTTCGGATGAAGAGCTGCTATCACTTGCCGGATTGTCTGTGCGGGTGCTCTCCACGCCCGGTCACAGTAAGGGATCTGTTTGCTATTCGATCGAGAACGTTCTCT
>JAFTKV010000253.1 GCA_017453085.1 Clostridia bacterium | reverse complement strand
CCAGCTGTGCCGCCCTCCGCTGCGCCCGGATCTGCCGCCGGACCATCCGGTCCTCTCTGCGCCAGATCGCCTCATAGCGTTGCTGAGCGTGTGCCGCCCTGGCCTGCCGCGCCGCCCGGCTGAGCATCACCGCATCGTTCAACACCATGAGATCCTTTTGAGTAGGCATTTTCGTTTCCTCCTTCTAAATCGTTTTGAACTTCTTGATCTCCCGTTCGCCATACCCCAAAAACCGGAGCACCACACCGGGGTCCAGCCCCAGAGCTCGTACGATCTTCCGCAGCCGGTCAGCGCTCAGGTTCCCAGGCTCGGCCAGCAACCTGCTCATCCAGGACGGTTCCACGCCGACTTCCGCCGCCAGCTCCTTCTGATGCATCTCCTGTTCAGCAAGCGCTACCCGGACCGCTTTCTGGAACCCTTTCAAGGCTTCCTCATCGGGATCTCCCTTCAACTTAGGCATCCTCTTCACCTCCTTTGATCCAGCCTTGTCCACCCTTCTCACTCCTGCTTCGCCTTGACCTGCTCAGCCATAGCCGCCACACCTTCCGCATAGCCCAGGAAGAACTGCTTCTTTTCCTCCGGGAGATCAGCGATCGCCGCCTCCATATTGCGGATGCTCTGCTTCTCGTCCTCTGCCACGTTTTCACCTCCTTGAGTTGTCTATGCGATAATTCTACACTGCGATGCGGTATTTGTCAAGGGTGTATTTGTTGCCAGTGCGATATTTATTCTTGACATCGCTCATCACCTGTGCTACCATTGACTTACAAACAAGGAGGTGTATCACATGTACACTATCGGGAGTAGGATTCGAGAACTCCGCAAAACCCTTAAACTAAATCAGAGCGAATTCGCAAGCCGCATCGGCTCTGTGCAGAATACCATCACTGGCTACGAAACAGGACGCAGGGAACCATCCAACCAAGTAGTCACGTTGATCTGTCGTGAATTCAACATCAACGAAGATTGGCTCCGCACCGGTGAGGGCGAAATGTTCCAACCTATCAGCCGGGACGAAGAGATCGCCGCCTTCATGGGCGACGTGATGCGGGGCGAGACCCCGGACTTCCGCCGCCGCCTGATGGCCGTCCTGGCGAAGCTGGATCCCGCTGAATGGGCGCTGTTGGAGAGCATGGCCCAGAAGCTGGCCGATGAAAGCAAAAAAGAAGACCAGGCCTGAAGCCTAGTCTTCCTGTTGGGCGGTGTCATTTGCGGGTGAGCGAACGGATGAACGCCAGCACGACCCTCAATTCTCCTTCGCTGGCATCCTTCAGGTGCTCCAGTATCCTATCGATCAAATCATCCTTATGTAACATTTTCTACCCGTCCTTTCTTTATCGAACATTCGTTTATATGGTCATCATACGCCCCTATATGTCCAATAAAACACTCCCTCCCTTCTTTGGTGTGCACTATGATTATGTTGCAGCGATGATGGAAGGTGACATATTTCCGGTAAACCGGATTTCGGCTCGCCGGAATAGAGGCTCATATTGGCCAGAGCTGCTCCACGCAAGTATCGAGGGCTCTGGCCAATATGATCGCAGTGATCACCCGTGGCTCCGCACCGTGTTCGATATCGCTGATCGTGCTGATCGGCAAGCCAGATGACTCAGACAGCTGGGCCAAAGTAAGCCTTGCCGCCTGACGGTATTTCCTAACGTGGTTTTGCGCCATACATATCGACCCCCACCAAGCGTTGGTACTATTATTCCCTCTATGCTTGTATGTTATGAAAATCGCCCCGCTCTGCCAGTCAGATAAGAGCAATAATATACCTCCTGGTATGACGTCTGGGAGACGGGAAGGGAGTGACCATGTGAAAAAGAAACGAATCCTCCTGCTGTGCCTGTTCGTGTTGCTGAGTTCCATGTCCCTTTCAGTTTTCGCCCACCGTGGTGGAACAGACAGTAATGGCGGACACTACGACGGTGATGACTACCACTACCACCACGGCTACCCTCCTCATGACCACTACGACATGGACGGCGACGGTGACATCGATTGCCCCTACGACTTTGATGATAAGACCGACCACAACTCTAGCTCATCAAGCGGTTCCGGCGGAAAGCTCAGCGCCAATTCCGGCACCAGCTCTTCAAACGACTCCTACATTGCCAGCCAGCGCTCCTATGATATCGGCTACGCCGATGGATACGAGGCAGGGAAATATGAGGTGCCGATTTGGGCCTGGATCTTGATCATCGTGCTTTCGGTGCTCATTCTCGTTTCGATCCTCAAACTACGCAAAAGTGGCGCCCGTATTTCTGCACTCCAGCGTGAAAATGATCGCATGGAAGCTGAGCATCAAAAGATCATCAATAGTCTAAATGCTGAGCTTCAGGACTGCTTAAAAACCAAGCACGATATTACTGAGTTAAACGCTCAGCTTTCTTCCCTTCAAAAACAACGAGCGGAAGGCCTTTTACATATGTCGCAGATGCGGATCCGTCTTAACGACTTGGACAACAAGTTGAACGAGAATAAAAAGGAGCTTCAGCGAGTGATAACTCTCCGCAAACGCTTCGAAAACGCCCCCTCTGACGTGACCTTCAATGAGAACGGAACCCCCGTCTGTTGGTTTCAAAATACTGAAAAGCCTTACGGCGACTACACTGTATATCTTAGTAAGCGATCAAAAATCTATCACACAGATCGCTATTGCGCCTCTTATAATGCAGAGACCACCCATATTTTTTTCGTGATCGACCATTACTTCCCGTGCAAACGATGCGCAGAATCTGCGTTTCCGTTCACTACCGTGCCCGAATGGTACGATCTCAAAGACAAATAAAAACGCCGCCCCGGTGCGCCAACACCGAGACGGCTCACAGAAAACCACCCACACACTACTATAGGGACATTCTGCCCATTTATCATAGCAGATTTGCCCCGGAAAGACAAGGCTTTTATGGCGAAGAAGAAACAGATCCCAATCCCCACCGCCCGTCAGCTCCCCTCCGGCAATTGGTTCGTCCAGCTCCGCATCGATGGACAAAGCATTTCAATCACCAAACCCACCGAACGGGAAGCCATCGCCGAAGCCATGGCGATCAAAGAAGGGATCATCAAAGCACGAAAGACACCGCGCAGCAGCCTGACACTCTACGCTGCCATAGATGACTACATTACTCAGCGGCAAAACGTCCTCTCTCCTGCCACCGTCGCCGGATACCGGGTCATCCAGCGTGACCGCTTCAAGCAGCTCCACAAGACCAGAGTCTGCGATATCGACTCCGCAAGATGGCAGCGAGCAGTCAATGCCGAAGCCAAGATCCTGACCGACCGAAAAGACGAGAACGGCAACTATAAGCCGTTATCCGCAAAGACCCTGAAAAACTCCGCCATGTTCATCCAGACTGTGATCGCCGAATACGCTGGCGACCGCCAAACGGCCCGTCTTCCACAGGTCATCCCCAACGACCTCCCCTGGCTCACGCCGGAGCAGATCCCATTATTCCTCCATGCGATCAAAGGGAACAAATACGAGATCCCCGCACTGCTGGCCCTGTCCAGCCTCCGTCAATCTGAGATAGTGGCGATGCAGTGGAAGGATATCGACCTCACTTCCGGCACCCTCACCGTCCACGGCTCTGCCGTTTTGGATGATAAAGGCGAGTCGATCCAAAAGCAGTCCAACAAGAATCTTTCCTCTCGCCGCACAGTCCCCTTCCTGATCCCTCAGCTCCGGGAAGCAGTGACCGCCCACCCCAGAGACCCAGACGGCTATGTCTACCCTCACTATTCCAACGTCCTGCGTTTGAACATCAACAAACTATGTTCCAACACCGGACTTCCTCCAGTCGGCATCCACGGCCTGCGCCGATCTTTCGCATCGCTTTGCTACCACCTGGGCATCTCCGAAGCCGTCACCATGATCTCCGGCGGCTGGTCAGACTTCCGCACCATGAGGAAAATCTACACCAAAATCTCTGAAACCGACATTCAGACGCAGGCCGAAAAATTCAACAACTTCTTCAAAATTGCTAACGAAACCGCTAACGCCCCATAAAATATCCTACTCCCCCAACACTTTTACCAATTTCCAACAGGGGTTCGATTCCCCTCGGCTCCACCAAAGAATAACCGTGATCTTGATACAAGGTTGCGGTTATTTTCTTTTTATGGTATAATGTTAAAAAGCGTGGTGATCGTGTGAACAAAACTATTTTTGATCAGGAGCCGGATGTTGAAGTTCTGTTTGAATTTATTGGAACAAGAAAGAATCCTGCTGCGGATGGCTATCGCCCTCATCATTTGGTAACGGGCAATTATTTG